>JAEZBT010000142.1 GCA_023426865.1 Actinomycetes bacterium | reverse complement strand
CCGCCCGCCCGCCCCCCCCCCCCCCCGCCCCCGTCCGCGCAGCCGGGGGCCCTACGGGAGGGAGCGACGCATGCGATCCACCTCGACGAGAGGCAGACGCCTCCTCGCCATGGCCGCCGCCGGCCTGCTGGCCATCGGCGGCCTCACCACCGCCGTCACGGCCATCGGCGGGCCCGCCGCGGCGGCCACGACCAGCGGCTGCGGCAAGCCGGCCGGACTGACCACCGGCCAGCACACGATCACCAGCGGCGGTCAGGCACGCACGTTCCGCCTCGACGTGCCCGCGGGCTACGACGCGAACCGGCCCTACCGGCTCGTCGTCGGGCTGCACTGGTGGCACGGGACGTCCGCCGACGTCGTGAACCAGGGCTTCTACGGCCTCAAGCCGCTCGCGAGCAACAGCACGATCTTCGTGGCGCCTCAGGGCATCGACAACGCGTGGCCCAACTCGGGCGGCCGTGACGTCGCGTTCATCGACGACGTCCTGCGTACCGTCGAGTCGGCCCTCTGCATCGACACCACGCAGCGGTTCGCGACGGGATTCAGCTACGGCGGCGGCATGAGCAATGCGCTCGCGTGCGCGCGCGCCGACGTCTTCCGCGGCGTCGCCGTCCTCAACGGCGCGCTGCTGTCCGGCTGCGCGGGCGGCACCCAACCCATCGCCTACCTCGGTTCGCATGGCGTGGTGGACGACGTGCTGAACATCTCCCAGGGCCGCGCCCTGCGGGACCGGTTCCTCCAGAACAACGGGTGCCAGGCGAGGCAGGCGAACGAACCTGCCCCGGGCAGCGGCACGCACACGCGCACCGAGTACACCTGCCGTGACGGCTACCCCGTCGTGTGGCTGGCGAACGACAGCGGGCACCAGTGGGACGCCAGGGACCGTGGGCAGCAGCAGTCGCACGTGCCCGGGGAGATCTGGCGGTTCTTCACGGCCCTGCCGTCGACGACGCAGGACCCGACGCCGGACCCCACGCCCGACCCGACGCCGGACCCCACGCCCGACCCGACCCCGGACCCGACGCCGGACCCGACCGGTGACTGCACGGCCACCTTCCGCACGGTCAACTCCTGGCCGGGCGGCTTCCAGGGCGAGGTGACCGTCAAGGCTACGTCGCCCTCGACCTCGTGGAGCGTCAGCTGGACGCCTTCCGGCGAGACCGTCACCCAGGTGTGGAACGGGACGGTGAGCTCGTCCGGTGGCCAGGTCGTCGTCCGGAACGTCGACTGGAACGGACGTCTGGCTGCCGGTGGCAGCACGACGTTCGGGCTCCTGGGCAACGGCACTCCCCCGTCGCCGACCCTGACCTGCACCAGCAGCTGAGGCACGGCCGCGAGGCCCGGTCTCGGGGCGCTGGGCCCCCTCGCACGGAGCCGAGGGGGCCTGGCGCCGACTCACGTCGTGCGGTCGCGCTGGAACTCCACACGGTTGCCGACGGGGTCGCGAGTGTGGAACCGCTCGGTGCCGTCGATGCTCTCGTCCCAGGCGACCCGGCCGCCCGCAGCCACGACCCGCGCGGCGACGTCGCCGACGTCACTCACCACGAAGGCGGGATGTGCCTTCCGAGCGGGAACGAAGCCTTCGTCGGTGCTGACGTGGACCTCCGCTGCGCCGGCACGGAACCACGCACCGCCGCGGGCGCGGAGAGCGACCGGCTTCTCGATCTCCGTCATGCCCAGCACACCGCCGTAGAAGGCACGCATCGCCTCTTCACACCCCGGCGGACCGCAGACCTGCACGTGGTGGATCGCGACGACTCTCACGGGCTCCAACATATCTTGATGTCAAGACACATTGCGTCCGTGACCCGGTGCCACAGGCTCCACCGCTGCACCGGGCTGCACCGTCCCGGCGCATCCGCCGCACGACGGCCATGGCTGCCGTGGCGCCAGGCTCGATCCCGGACGGCCTGGCCGATGACCTGCTCGTTCCACCAACGCTCGACCTGCGCGCGGGCGGGGGCAGCACCGATGAGCGGGCGGTAGTGGTCCGCGACGTGTGCGGCGCCGCCACCCGAGCTGCGGATGGCGGCGCCGCCTGGTCGGTCAGTCGGCGCTGCAGGACACCGTCGCACCGGCACCGGTGCCCGTGCCCTGGAAGCCGAAGGTGGTCGACTCACCTGCCGCCAGCACACCGTTCCAGGGTGCGTTGCGCACGGTCACCGAGGAGCCGGTGCCGCTGACGACCCCGCTCCACGAGTGGCTCAGCGACCCGCTGGGCAGCTGCACGTGGACGTTCCAGCCCGACAGGCCCGTCGAGGCCGAGACGTTGATACTGGCGACGAAGCCGCCAGGCCACTGGTTGTCGACCCGGTACGTCGCCGAGCAGGCGGCGGGGTCCGGGTCGGGCTCGGGCTCGGGGTCCGGCTCGGGATCCGGGTCGGGCTCAGGCTCCGGGTCGGGCTCCGGGTCGGTGAGGACGAGGTTCTTCTACTGGACGGTCCACGGCGCCCTGCACAAGCCGCAGTCGGCACCGACGAACGCCCGCGCGGCCTCGACGTCACCCATGAGCTGCCACCGGAACCACAGCTGGGCGACCCGGCCGAACTCGCCGCCGTCGGTCTCGTGGTACGTGCCGCCGTGGCCCACGTTCAGGTTCCCCATGAACGCCGGCAGACCCGCGGGCAGGTTGCCCCAGTCCCGCATCGCGTTCTGGTAGGCGATGTCGCTCGGCCCGCCGATGACGTAGGCGATCGGGTGGTCCAGCCGGCGGAGCTGGTAGACGTCCGACTGGTTGAGCAGGCCGCTGCTGAAGATCGCGGTCGTGCTCACGCGCGGGTCACCGGAGACCGCGTAGGCCTCGAGTCCACCGCAGGAGAAACCGGCGACGCCGATGTGCGCGGTGTCGATCCTCCCCCGCAGCGCGCTGCCCGACCGGGAGTTCTCAGCGACGGCCCAGTCCATGGCTTGGGTGAGCCACGCCGACGTCGAGCTGCCGCCCCCGCCAGGCCGGCCGTTCGAGATCACGAGGAATCCGTGGGAGGCGATCTCGCGCAGGAAGTTCTGCGCCGAGGTGCCGTCCGCCGAGCATGCGCCGTTGCTCCACACGACGATCGGCATCGGCGCCGTCGGCAGGTTGACCGGTCGGTAGACCGTGTGGTTCGGCAGGGCTGACGTGGTGCTCCAGTCCGCGGGATCCGGGCCGCTGCCGCCCGGCGCCGCGACGGCGAGCGCGGCCGTTCCGGCCAGGACTGCGGCAGTGATCGTCGCGGCAAGCGCGACCCGGAGAGGTGTTCGTCTCATAGGTCCTCCTTCGTGGGTGCCGTGGACGTGCGGGGTCCGGGGCCCGGCCTCGACC
>JAEZBT010000084.1 GCA_023426865.1 Actinomycetes bacterium | reverse complement strand
CGGGAAGGCTGCGCAGCGACCGCTCGCGGTCGGCTCCGGCCGAGCCGGTCACCAGCCGCCACGCCACGACGACGGCGCCGGCCGCCGTCGCGAGGACGACGGCCGTGATCGCCCAGTACAGCCAGGTGGCCGGAAACGCGTCCGGCTCGGGCCAAGCGCTGGCGGGCTCGGCGGGAGAGCCGAGTGCGCGCAGGGCGTCGAGCGGGCCGCCGGCGGGCGCGGGCCTACCGGTGAGGAGGCAAGCCAGCGCGGCTCCGCACCACAGGACCGCGCCGAGTCCGAGAGCAGCCGCACCGCCCCACAGCGTCCACGAGGTCAGGTCGAGGCCGCTGCCCATCCGCGGATCGCGTCCGATCGGGCGTCGTGGAGGCGGCCGGCGCGTCATCCCGCCACCGGACCCTCGCGGTCGGCCACCGGAATCGCGGCTGCGCCGACGAGCCGCAGTGGCGAAGCCCCGGCCTCGCTGCGGTCGTCGAGCATCCCTGCGCCGTCCCGGAGGGCGACTGTGATCAGGTGACCGGTGTCGACGAGGTCCTCGACGTGCAGCCCCGGATTGGCCGCGCCGGTCATCAGCTGCTCGGCGCCGTGGTCGGCGAGTCGCCGGAGCTGGTCGATCCAGACCGTCCGCTCGACTTCGCGCACTGGGGCATGTCGGCCCGCATCGACGGCTTCCTGCAACTCCGCCAGAGTGGGTGCGGGTTGGCCGTGGTGGCACAGGCGAGCCGTCGCGGCCGCGACGGTCACGACGTCGACCGGCTGCCGGAGTTCGGCGAGTTCGAGCATCGCGCCGTAGGCGGTGCGCCAGGACGGCGATGAGATCCGTTGAGGTGGCAGGTGGGCGCCGACCGCTGTGACCTCGCGCGGGTGGCTGATGAGGGCTCCGACGAGCAGCGCCTCGTGCGCCTGCTCGACCGCGGTGTCTCGGTCGGGATGGTTCTGCAGGAGCTTGTCCGCGCCCAGGCGCAGGCCCGGGTTCCGGAGCGCGGGTCGGAGCTGGATCGGCGTCGGCTCCTGTAGGGACTCACGGGCACCCGTGGCGGCCGCCCAGCGACACGCGACGGACTGGAGTGCGGCGTCGACCAGCGCGCACGTGGAGGACATCGGCACGGACTCGCGGGAGAGAGCCGACTGAAGTGCACCCGCTCGCAGGAGGATGCCGACTCCAGCGACCTCTCGGCGCAGGCCGGCCTCAACGACGATGCGCCCGTAGGTACGCGGGTTCGGGGCCGCGGGGACGGCCTGCAGCAGGTCATGGACGACGACGCCCGGTGACGCGCCCGGGAGGCGTCCGGCCAAGGCCCCCGCGACGGCCATCGGATCGATCGGCCCGGCGGCCGCATCGCGTTCGCACAGCAGCGAAAAGACGGTGCCGTGGCGCGGATCGGCGAAGTCGCCCGGGCGGAGCCAGCGGCGTACATAGGTAAGCGGCTGGGGGTCGAGTATCAGCGACCCGAGCACTGCCTGCTCGGCGAGGTGGGTCGCTTCCTCCGGCCGGATCATGGCGTGTCCCGCATGGCGGCGTCGGTATCGAAGAGCGCCAGTTCGACGGCGGTCAGGTGGTGGTGCACGACGTGGGTCCGACGCGGCATCTTCCAGAGCCCCGTCCCGCGGGGGAGGGCGGTGAGCACGTCACGCTCGGCGCTGGACAGACCCAGGGCCGCTCTCGTGGCCTCGAGCTGATCGCTCTCCTGTCGGTAGACGATGCGCGTCGAGCAGTCGGCGAGCAGCCCTTCGGCCAGGGCTCGTGCCTCGCTGCCGGCGCGTCCGACGGCGTCCAGGTCGGACAGGCGGTGCAGGACGAGGAGGTTGGCGATGCCGTAGGCGCGTGAGAGCTTCCACTGGGCCTGCATCCGCCGGACCAGGGGGACCGAGCGCATGAGTCGCCACGCCTCGTCATAGATGACCCACCGCTTGGCGGTACCGCTCGCGATGGCGTGCTCCAGCCACGACGAGGCGCACGCGGTCGCCACCGCCAGGGCGTCGTCGTCCGAACCGAGACCCGACAGGTCCAGCACGGTCATCGGTGCGGCATCGTCCAGGACCTGCGTCGAGGGGCCGTCGAACATGCCGGCGAGGTCGCCCCGGACGAGCCGACGCAGGGCGAAGTAGAGGTCCCGTCCGTCGTCGGCGGTGCCCGGCGCGAGAGCCTCGACGGCGTCGCTGAGCGTGGGATGGGGACGGGTCTCCACGCTCGCGACGGCGGCCTCGAGGCCCTCGCGCTCGCCGGGTCGGAGTTCCCGTCGGAGCGTCAGCTCGGCGAGCGCCGCAAGGAGCCGGAGTCGCGGGCCGTGCGCCATGTCGCGTGTCGCGCCGTGCGCATCGAGGGGGTTCAGCCGTGTGGGCAGGCCAGGTCCGAGGCGGACGACGCCGCCGCCGACTGCCTCGGCCACGGGGCTCCACTCGCCCTTCGGGTCGCCCGGGACGTAGACGCGGCGGCCGCTGGCGATCGCGCGCACCGCCAGCGACTTCGCGAGGGCTGACTTCCCCTGGCCGATGACGCCGGCGAGGACGGCGTTGGGGTTGGTGAGCTCACCGGCGGCGGCGTAGAGCGCCCAGGGGTCGAAGCAGAACGGGCCACCGGTCATCGCGTCGACGCCGACGAGGGCGCCGGTCGTGCACGGGGAGCCGGCGAGGAACGGGTAGGCGCCCGCAAGTGTGGCCGAGGACGCGCGGTGCGCCGGCAGCCGCAGGGAACCGGCCGCGCGGAGTCGGCCACGCGTAGGGCTCGGTGCGAGGGCGGCGGCGCGGTTCACAGCACGCCTCGCGCGAGGGGCACTGTCGCCGCCAGGTGCGCTGACGCTTGCTGGCCGACGAGCCGGCGGAGCTCGCACAGTGCCTGGGCTGCCGCCGCCTCGGTCGCGGCGCAGGCTGCGTCGAGCTCCTCGGCGGAGGGAGCCGTGACGGTGACGAGGCCGGTGAAGCGCAGGTCGCCGTGGCCCGCGACGAGCTCCTGTTCCCGGCGGAGGAGGTCGTCGAGCTCGGCGCGGATGGACTCGTCCTCGACCTGTCCGATCCGGGCGCGCTGTGCGGAGTCGGCGGCGTGCTCGGCCTTGGCCCGGCGGATCTCGCGAAGGGAGGAGGCGATCGGGAGCGGTTCGGCGATCAGGGTGATGGTGCGCACGGCGTCGGGGGACAGCACGAGGGGCTGAAGGAAGCCGGGGTGGACGTCGGACCGCGGCCACTCGGCGATCCAGTACGTCGAGTGCACGCCACCGTCGGTGGTCACGTGGGTCCACGACTCTGCGATGCCCATGGCGGGAGGTGCCGCGGAGCTCGGGACGTGCTCGAGGCCGGGGCGTGTCGTCGGGTCGTAGGCGGTGCGCAGCACCGAGTGGACCTCGGCCGCGCTCACCCAGCCGGTGATGTCGATGTCGGCGCCCGCGAGGGCATCGGCGACGGCGCCGAGCTCTTGCTCGAGCGTGCGCACGTCGGGTTCGTTCAGCTGTCGGAGGCCGCCGCGGGGCGGGCGCAGTGCGATCGCCAGGAGCGTCTCCGCACGGCGACCGACGTAGGCGGCATCGTGCATCAGCTCCGCCAGGACGGTCCCCGCCCACGAACCCGTGGCCACCGCGTTCTCTCGCCACCAACGGTGCGCAGCGGTGTCTCCCGCCGGAGTGGTCCGCAGGACCAGCTGGACCCGCCGGACCGCCCGGCGTCGGCCGATGGCGGCCAGCGCGCGTCCCCAGCCGTCGACCTTCCGACCCTGGGTGCCGGGGTCGTCCAGGACGAAGCCCCGACCGGCGAGGCGCGCCACCGCGGTCACCGCCCCGCCCCGGCGGTCGATGAGGAGTGCGGCTCCCAGGGCCGGTGTGGCGACGACGGGGATCGTGCCGACGCCAGGCAGCTCAAGGCTGCGGCGCGGCACCGGCAGCGCGACCTCGCGAGCGCCAGTGATACGGCGGACGCCCCAGGCCGCGGACAGGGGCACCCACTCGACGAGCGGCCGTCCGCCGGCGGATGC
The DNA here is from genome assembly GCA_023426865.1 of Actinomycetes bacterium. Taxonomy (GTDB): domain Bacteria; phylum Actinomycetota; class Actinomycetes; order Actinomycetales; family Cellulomonadaceae; genus Actinotalea. Next base: position 285 of record JAEZBT010000084.1, on the reverse strand, counting down.
GAGCGCCAGGACCAACAGCGGTCCCCAGATCACGGCGGAGGCGGCAAGTCCGGCTCCGCCGTTCGTGTACACGCCAGTGATCGCCCCGAACGTCGCGACGCCGAGGACGAAGAGCTGGCCGGCGCCGAGCCCGAGCAGGATGCCGCGGCGCTCGCGTCTGCCGAACCGGACGGAGGGGCCGTCGGGAACCGTCGTCGCGGCGGTCACTGCCCGGCCGCCTTCCCGTTGGCGCCTCTCGCGGTCCGTGCCGCAGCCCTGGGAGCGGCCGCCGCCATCGGCTTGGCC
>JAEZBT010000055.1 GCA_023426865.1 Actinomycetes bacterium | reverse complement strand
GGGCTCCGCGGCCCCCGCCCGCCCTGCCCGCTGCGGGCGGGGGGGGGACGGGTGGAGCAGCCGCCCGTCCCGACCGTCGCAGCGGTCCGCCCGGTGGTCAGCCCAGGCGGACCTCCACCACCGAGCCGTCGCGCAGCAGCGGGTCCGGGGCGAGGTTCCCGATGACGGGCACCCCGTCGACCGTCATCTGGGCGACGCCGCGGCTCACCTGGTCGGGGTTGCTCACGCGCACCTGGACCCGGCGCCCGCGGAAGGTGCGCGTCATCTCGAAGCCGTCCCACGCCGTCGGCACGCAGGGGTCGATGCGCAGGCCGCCGACCTCCGGGCGGACGCCCAGCAGGTGCTGCGTCACGGCGACGTACGTCCAGCTCGCCGTGCCGGTCAGCCACGGGTTGCGCGCCTGGCCGAACCGCGGCGACGCGGGACCGTGCGTGAACTGGCTGTAGACGTACGGCTCGGCCTGGTGGACCTCCTGGTGGGGGTCGGCGTCACCGTCGCCCTTCGCGGGCAGGTAGGAGCGGTAGTAGTCGTAGGCGCGGTCGCCGCGGCCCAGGACGGCCTCGGCGACGATCGCCCAGGAGTTCGCGTGGCAGAAGATGCCGCCGTTCTCCTTGTGCCCGGGCGGGAAGACGAGCAGCGACAGCCCGATGCCCTCCATCGGGTGCGTGTGCGGCGGGTCGCACAGCGCGACGCCGTGCTCGGTCGCCAGGTGCTCGCCGACGGCGTCCATCGCGCGCACCGCGCGGTCGCGCGACGTCGCGCCGGAGATGGCCGCCCAGACGTTCGGCTCGAGGTAGATCCGGCCCTCGTCCGCGTCGGCGGAGCCCAGGGCCGCACCTGTCGCGGAGATGCCGCGGATGAACCAGTCGCCGTCCCACGCGCCGTCGATGGCGGGTGCGAGCTCGGCGAGGCGGTCCGCGCACCAGGTGGCGACCTCGTCGCGGCCCGCCGTCCCGGCCAGCTCCCGGGTCACCCGCAGGCCGTTGGCCAGCAGGAACGTCGAGAACATCGACTCGCCGGTGGTGCCGAACTGTAGGCAGTCGTTCCAGTCGGCCGCCAGGCCCTGGACCAGCCCGTTCGGGCCGCGGTGGGCAAGGCTGAACTCGAGCGCTCGCACGAGGTGGTCGAGCACGGTCGCATCGCCGCGATCGGCGAACGGCAGCACCTGGTCGAGGTAGCTCCGGTCCCCGGACTCCCCGACCACCGCGGCGACCGCGATCGGCAGCCACAGGGCGTCGTCGGACCGGTACTGCTCGAGCGCCGGCGTCGGCTCGCTGCCCGGGGTGTGCGTCAGCGGCTTGACCAGCGGCAGGCCGCCGCCCTCCGCCGTCTGCGCGGTGAGCAGCATGTCGAGGCGTTCGCGGACGGCGTCGCCGATCGCGTGCGTGACGGCCAGGCAGTCCTGCGCGGTGTCGCGGTAGCCGAGGCCGTCGCGGTCGCCGGCCTCCACGAGCGAGACCCCGCGCGACCAGCTGAACGTCATGTGCGTCTGGTACGCGTGCCAGACGTTGACCATCGAGTTCAGCGCCGCGTCGGGCGTGCTGACCTGGAGCGTGCCGAGACGTTCCGCCCACTCCGCGCGCAACGCCGCCAGCTCCGCGGCGACCCGCTCGGGCGTCGCGTACTCGGCCATGACCTGCCGGCCGGGCGGCAGCGGCGGGTCGCCCGCCGGGGCGCCGATGCGCGGGCGCTCGTCCCGCCAGGGCTCGTCCGGGTTGCCGACGCCCAGGCAGAAGATGACCTGCCGGCGCTCCCCCGGCGCGAGCTCGAGGCGCACCTGCAGGGACGCGCACGCGTTGTCACCCGTCGCCTGCGAGCCGGAGCATCCCCCGCGCTCGACGGCGAGCGGGTTCGCCTGCGTGCGGTACGGCCCGAGGAACGCGTCCCGGTCGGTGTCGAACCCGACGACCTCGGCGCCCGCCACGGCGAACCACAGGTCGCTGTCCGCCTCACGCGTCGAGTTGCGCCGGTGGATCATCCCGTCGCGGTACCGGCAGACGACGACGTACTGGCTGTACTGGAGGTTCTCCAGGTCCTGCCGGTACGTCCACTCGTTCGCCAGCTCGGCGTAGGAGAAGACCGAGACGGTCCGCGCGTCGGGCCCGGGGTTGTGCACCTCGAGCGACCAGTACTCGAACGCCTGGCCGGCAGGGATGAAGGTCGTCAGCTCGCTGCGGATCCCGGCGTAGCCGGCCTCGAACACCGAGTAGCCGAGGCCGTGCCGCACCCGCGCGTCGTACTCCTCCAGCGGCTTGCCCACGGGCTGCCAGGACGCCGACCAGTAGTCGCCAGTGGCGTCGTCGCGCAGGTAGACGAAGCGGCCCGGCTCGTCGACCGGCACGCCGTTGAAGCGCATGCGCAGCACGCGGCCCGTGCCGCCCGACCGGTAGAACGAGTACCCGCCCGCGTTCTGCGTGACGATCCCGCCGTACAGCCGCGACCCGAGGTAGTTGATCCAGGACCGCGGCGTGTCCGGCCGCGTGATGACGTACTCGCGGGCGGCGTCGTCGAAGTGGCCGTACCTCACAGCTCGGCCGTGATGCGGACGGTGGCACCGGGGGCCGCGTACGGGACCAGGCGGCCCTCGACCGGGGTTCCGTCGACCGTGAGCGACGCACGGCGACCCGGGGTGCCCGAGTTCTTCACCGTGATGACGTAGGTCGCGCCGCGGGCGCGCCGGGTCACCGTGAACTCCGGGACGGCCGGGCCGATCTGCGGGTCCACGACGAGCCCGTCGTAGTCGGTCCGCACGCCGAGCAGGTACTGGCTGACCGCGACGAACGTCCACGCGGCAGTGCCCGTGAGCCAGGAGTTCTTCGCCTCGCCGTGCCGCGGGGCCTCCTTGCCGGCGATCATCTGCGCGTACACGTAGGGCTCGAGCCGGTGCACCTCGCTGATCTCCTCGCGGTACGCGGGCGCCGTGCGGGTCCAGTAGTCGAACGCGCGGTCGCCGCGGCCCAGGACGGTCTCACCGATGACCACCCACGGGTTGTTGTGGCAGAAGATGCCGCCGTTCTCCTTGTACCCCGGCGGGTACGTGGTGACCTCGCCCATGTTCAGGCGGTAGGTGCGGTAGGCGGGGTACTGGAGCACGAGGCCGTGCGGGGTGCCGAGCAT
>JAEZBT010000049.1 GCA_023426865.1 Actinomycetes bacterium | reverse complement strand
CGACCTCGACGGTCCCCTCGATGACCCGGACCGTCGAGGTCGTTCCGGTCTCCTCGCAGATGAACGTCGTGCCCCGGGCACCGGCGATGGCCTGGCTCATCTCGACCTGGAGGTCCTGGCCCTCGAGCATCCGGTTGAAGTTGATCCAGACCACGCCCGCCACGTGCGCCAGGTTCGACTGCCGCTCGTCGGCGATGTCGAGGACGATCGTCGTGTCCTGGTCCATGACGAACGTGGACATGTCCGAGAAGGACAGGATCGCGCCGCTGCGCCGCAGGGTCCGGATCCGGTCGCAGTGCTGCAGCGGCGTGCTGAGCTCGGCGAAGATGTACGCGTCGTCGTCCTCCCAGTTCGGGCGGACGTTCACCTCCCCGTGCAGGTCGCCGAACCGCACGATGGACGCGGTGGTGGGCACGGCATCGCCGGGGTCGTCGCACGCGAGGTCGGGGGTCGGGGTCGGGCTGGGCAGAGGCTCCTCCGCGGGCTCCTCGGCATCGTCGTCAGAGGCGCTCCCGCCGAGGACCTCGAACTCGCACCGGACCGCCAGGGTTCGGGTCCCTCCACCCCAAGGGTTCACGAACGCGTTGGAGAGCTGTGCGGACACCTCGATCGTGGGCGGGTCCCAGTGCGACGGTTCGGGGGCGGGCACCACGTAGCGGCCGGTGAGCGAGACGCTCTGGCCGACGGGGAGAGGAGTCTGCTCGTCGTCGGCCGCGTCGGGGAAGTCGATGACCGCCACGCCCTCGACGTCGTCGTTCGGGCCGTCCCCCTGCGAAGCCGTGGTCCCGTTCCCGGAGATCGTGACGGTGATCGTGTCGCCGACCCGTACCGTGCCACGGATCGTGTACGTGACGTCGTCGAGGTTCGCCTCGGTGACCGTCGCCCCCGAGATGGTGAAGTCCATGTGGGCACCGGTGCCCGGGTCGTCGATCGTGTCGGAGAAGTCCGAGCCCAGTGGGCCCGTGGCCGACGGCGGGCCGACTGCCAGCGCGGCCGCCGCGGCCAGGAGAAGCGCGCCCGGTAACGCGCGGGCGTTCGACATCGGCGTCACCTCCCGGTGACCCGCTGGGCCACCCCGACGGGACGGACCTCCTCCCACGGTAGGCGCCGGGCGCGGCCGGGGGAGGCCGTCGAGCGGTTGAACTGGCGCGGGTCGGTGGGCGGAACGGCCGGGCGACCCGCCGGACCGCGGCGGTAGGTTGTCCGCCATGGCTCCCGCCTCCACGCCCGCACGCCCCTTCGGGGCGCTCCTGACCGCGATGGTCACCCCGATGGTGCCCGACGGCTCCGTCGACATCGACGCGGGCGTCGCACTGGCGAAGCACCTGGTGGACCACGGGCACGACGGACTGGTGCTCAACGGCACCACCGGGGAGGCGCCCACCACCCACGCGCCGGAGAAGGCCGAGCTCGTCCGCGCCGTGGTCGAGGCGGTCGGCGACCGGGCGGTCGTCGTGGCGGGCGCGGGCTCGAACGACACCGCGCATGCGGTCCGGATGGCCGCGCAGGCCGCCGACGCCGGTGCGCACGGCCTCCTGGTCGTCACGCCGTACTACTCCCGGCCGTCGCAGGAGGGCGTGTACCGGCACACCGTCGAGGTCGCCGACGCGGCCGACCTTCCGGTGATGCTCTACGACGTGCCGGGGCGCACCGCCGTCCGCTACACCGCGGAGACGCTCGACCGCCTCGCCGAGCATCCGAGGATCGTCGCCGTGAAGGACGCCACGGGTGACCCGCAGACGGCCCAGCGGCACATCGCGCGCACGGGCCTGGCCTGGTACTCGGGCGACGACGGCCTGCTGCTGCCGTTCCTGGCCGTCGGGGCCGTCGGCCTGGTCAGCATGTCCGGCCACCTCGTCGGCGACGAGCTGGCCGCGGTCATCCGTGCCTTCGACGGCGGCGACGTCGCCAAGGCCCGTGCCCTGTTCGTGGACCTGCTCCCCGTCCTCGACGTGGTGTGCGGCTCCGGGAACGGTGCGCTGCGGTGCAAGACCGCCCTGAACTTGCTGGGGATCATCCCCAGCGCGACGATGCGGCTGCCCCACGTGGGCGCCGACGCGGCCGAGACCGAGCTCGTGCGAGACGTGCTCGTGTCCGCCGGCCTGCTGCCCTGACCGGAGGTCCCATGTCCCACCCGCACCCCGAGCTCGGCCTGCCGCCGGAGCTCGCCCCTGGCACGCTCCGCATCGTCCCGCTCGGCGGGCTGGGCGAGATCGGCCGGAACATGGGCGTCCTCGAGTACGAGGGCCGGCTGCTCATCGTCGACTGCGGCGTCCTCTTCCCTGAGGACCACCAGCCGGGCGTCGACCTGATCCTGCCGGACTTCGACCACATCGCCGACCGGCTCGACGACGTCGAGGCGCTCGTCCTCACGCACGGGCACGAGGACCACATCGGCGCCGTGCCCTACCTGCTCCGGCTGCGCCCGGACATCCCCGTCGTCGGCTCGCAGCTGACGCTGGCGTTCGTCGAGGCCAAGCTGCGCGAGCACAACATCTCGCCGTTCACGCTGGGCGTGAAGGAGGGGCAACGCGAGCGGTTCGGCGTCTTCGACTGCGAGTTCGTGGCCGTGACGCACTCGATCCCGGACGCGCTCGCGGTGTTCATCCGCACGCCTGCGGGGACGGTGCTGCACACAGGTGACTTCAAGATGGACCAGCTGCCGCTGGACGGCCGGATCACCGACCTGCGCGCCTTCGCCCGCCTCGGCGAGGAGGGTGTCGACCTGTTCATGGTCGACTCCACGAATGCCGAGGTCCCCGGCTTCATCACCCCCGAGGTGGAGATCGGGCCGGTGATCGACCGGCTCTTCGAGGAGGCGGACCAGCGCGTCATCGTCGCCTCGTTCGCCTCGCACGTGCACCGGGTGCAGCAGGTGCTCGACGCCGCAGCCGCCCACGGCCGCAAGGTCGCGCTCATCGGGCGCTCGATGGTCCGCAACATGGGGATCGCCGCGGACCTCGGCTACCTGCACGTGCCCGAGGACGTGCTGGTCGACGCCAAGGAGATCGACCGCCTGCCGCCGCAGGAGCAGGTGCTCATGTGCACGGGCTCGCAGGGCGAGCCGATGGCGGCGCTGTCGCGGATGGCGAACCGGGATCACAAGATCGAGGTCGGGCGCGGTGACACGGTCATCCTCGCCTCGTCGATGATCCCCGGGAACGAGAACGCGGTCTTCCGTGTGGTCAACGGCCTGACCCGGCTCGGCGCGCGTGTCGTGCACCAGGGGAGCGCGCAGGTGCACGTCTCCGGCCACGCGAGCGCGGGCGAGCTCCTCTACTGCTACAACATCCTGCGCCCGCGGAACGTCATGCCGGTGCACGGAGAGGTCCGGCACCTGGTCGCCAACGGCGCGGTCGCGGTGCGCAGCGGCGTGGCCCCCGAGAACGTCGTCCTCGCCGAGGACGGCGTGGTGGTCGACCTGTCCGACGGGCGTGCGCGGATCGTCGGGGCGGTGCCGTGCGGAAACGTCTACGTCGACGGCTCGAGCGTCGGCGGGATCACCGACGCGGAGCTCAAGGACCGGCGCATCCTCGGCGAGGAGGGCTTCATCTCCATCTTCGCCGTCGTCGACTCGCAGTCGGGCAAGGTGCTCGCGGGTCCGACGGTCAACGCGCGCGGGGTGGCGGAGGACGACGAGGTGTTCGAGCAGATCCTGCCCGACGTCACGCGCGCCCTCGAGGACGCGGTGACGGCCGGGACCGTGGACGCGCAGCAGCTCCAGCAGGTGGTCCGTCGCGTCGTCGGGCGCTGGGCGTCGAACCGGCTGCGCCGGCGGCCGATGATCATCCCGGTGGTCATCGAGGCCTAGCCGAACACCCCGCGTCCGGCGGCCCGGAGCACCCGCGCGTAGCGGTCCGCCCGCTCTGCCGCGGTCCCGGGCAGCAGCCCGGCGAGCTCGAGCGCGACGAGGCCGTGCACCTGCGCCCACAGGCCCAGGGCGGGCTCGTCGGCATCGTGGTCGAGGCCCCGGGCCGCGAGCAGGCGCGCGACGGCGTCACGGAGCACCGCGAAGGTCGCGCGGTCCGCGGTCGCGACGGGCGAGGTGGACGTGCGCTCGAACATCACGCGGTAGAAGTGCGGGTCGGCCAGGGCACTGGTGCGGTAGGCGAGCCCCAGTGCGAGCAGGTCGGCGCCGGGGTCACCCGTCGCGGGCACGGCGGCCAGGTGTGCGGCGAAGCGGCGGAAGCCCTCCTCGGCCACCTCCGCGAGCAGCGCGTCACGGCTGCCGAACAGCGCGTAGACGGCGGAGGGCGACGTCCCCGCCGCGTGGGCGACGTCGCGGACCGTGAGCGCTGTCGGGCCGGCTGTGGAGATGACCTGGGACGCGACCTCGAGCAGCCTGGTGCGCAGGGCCTCGTCGTGCAGTCGTGGCCGTGCCATCCGGCCAGCATACGGCTTGACAGGGGTTTGCGAACGACGTTTCATAACATGGTTCGTAAACTTGGGAGGCACTCATGCTCGAGCTCACTGACGCCGCGCGCGTCACCGCCGGCGCCGTCCTGCTCACCGTCGTCGCGATCGAGTCCGGCGGGGCGTTCCTCGTCGCCGTGGTGGCCGGCCGGGTCCCGACCACGGACTTCCAGCGCCGGTTCTACCGCGCCGGTCACGCGCACGCCGGCGTGCTGGTCCTCCTCGGCCTCATCTGCCTGATCATGACCGAGGCGACGACGCTCGACGGGGGATGGCGGTGGCTGGCCCGCACCGGCGTCCTCGTCGCGGCCGTCCTCATGCCCATGGGGTTCTTCTTCTCCGCCATGGGCGCCGGCCGCACGCGCCCGAACGCCTGGGTGGTGCTCCTCGTCGCCGGCGCCGTGGCGCTCGCGGCAGGCGTCGTGACCCTCGGCGTCGGGCTCCTGGCCGGGTGAGGGC
>JAEZBT010000472.1 GCA_023426865.1 Actinomycetes bacterium | reverse complement strand
GCGCCGAGCAGGCCACCACCGGTCAGGAGCCGGCGCCGGCGCAGGTCCCGGCGTCGGCCCAGCTCATCGCGGGCGACCTCGTCCAGCAGGCCGGACAGGACGGTCGGCGGCGGGTCCGCGAGCCCGCCCGGGGGGACCGTGGCGAGCAGCGCCGGCAGGTGTGCGACGGCGTCCACCGCGACGCGGCAGGAAGGGCAGCGGGCCAGGTGCGCCTCGAACGCGTGCCGCTCCACGTCGTCGAGCGCGCCGAGGACGTACGCGCCGGCGGTCTCCGCGAACGGGTCGTCGGCACGGTCCGGTCGGTCCGGTCGGTCGGGGCGGTCGGTGCGGTCGTGGGGGCTCTCGCTCATCGGGTCACCCCCATCTCCTCCAGGACCAGGCGCAGCGAGCGCAGGGCGTAGTGCGTGCGGGACTTCACGGTGCCCGGGGGCACGCCGAGCTCCGCGGCGGCGTCGGCGACGGAGCGGCCGCCGAAGTAGCAGAGGACGAGCACCTGGCGGTGCTCGGTCGAGAGCCGCGCAAGCGCGTCGGCGACCAGCCAGCCGAGGACCAGGCCGTCCGCCGTGGCCGCGGGGTCCTCGACGACGGACTCGGGCGCGGCGTCGGTGAGCACCTCGCGGTTGGCGCGGCTCGAGCGCCACTCGTCGATGACCAGCCGGCGGGCGACCGTGAAGAGCCAGGCGCGGGCGCCGGCCGTCGTCGTCTCGAGGATCGCGCGGTCGCGCCAGGCGCGCAGCAGGGTCTCCTGGACGACGTCCTCGGCCCGCGCACGGTCGCCGCCGACGAGGCGCAGCGCGAACGCCCACAGCGCCCGCGCGTGCTCGCCGTGCAGCTCGACCATCCGGTCGGTCGCGCTCGTCATGCCCACCTCCTCCAGGAGAGACGGGGCAGAGGACGCGTCGGTTCACGCGGGCGCGTCCCGTCGACATTTTCCCCGGCGACGCACGGTTGAACCAGGGGCGGGGCTCGGCCGTCCTCCCCTACGACGACTCGCGGCTCACACGCAGGAGGCCACCATGTCCGGTCAGGCAGGCTCGACCGCCGGCACGCCGGCGAGCACCACCCGCGCCACCGCGCGGGAGTCCCGGGCGCCGGTCGCCTGGGCGGCGCGCGCGGTGACGGCCGTCGCCGTGCTCGTCTCCGCCCTCGTGCACCTCTACCTGTGGGGCGACGGCATGCGCGAGGTCGACGTCATCGGCCCGGCGTTCCTGGTCAACGGTGTCGGCGGGATCGTCCTCGCGATCGCGGTCCTCGCGTGGCGGCACTGGCTGCCGCTCCTCGCCGCGGCGGGCTTCGGGGCGGCGACGCTCGGCGCCTACCTCCTGTCGCGGACCGTGGGGCTGGCGGGCGTGCGGGAGACGATCACGACGCCGGAGGCGGTGGTCTCGGCGGTCGTGGAGGTCCTGGCCGTCGTGTTCGCGTTCGTCGCGTGGCGGGCCGAGCGCCGTCGGCCCTGAGCGACGTCGGCTAGACGACGTCGACCCAGCGTCGCAAGGTCGCGGCGACGTCCGCGACGTCGTCCTCCTCGCCCGCCCCGATCCGCATGACCAGGTCGAACGCCTGGTCCTCGGGCATGCGCAGGTCCCGGCCGTTGAGCACGTAGAACAGGCGCGTGGCGATCCAGCCCATCCGCTTGCTGCCCTCGACGAGCGGACCCGAGCTGACCAGCGCGAGCAGCAGCGCGGCGGCCTTGGTGTCCAGGTCCGGGTAGATGTCCTGGCCGTACCAGGTGGCCTGCGGGCGGTGCAGCGCGGCCTCGAGCACGCCGTGGTCGCGGATCTCCGGCGGGCGTCCGAGGCGCGCCTCGATGGCCGTCAGGGCGTCCTCGCGGTCCAGGTAGTCGACCATCGCGCTCACCTCGCCAGCCGGTCGAGGAGCGCGGCGTCCTCGGCGACGATCCGGGAGACGGCCTCGTCGCGCCGGCGGGTGCGGTCGGTGGCGTAGCGGCGGATCGCGTCGATGATGATCGCGTTCTGCGAGCGCCCCTCGCGGGCGGCCGTCTCGCGCAACGCCTTCTGCACGTCCGGGGGGAGTCTCAACGTCGCAGCCATGCTCGACTGTAGGCAGGTGATACCACCAGGTACCACCCCCGTCCCACCCCCTGGCCAGGTGCCGCGATGGCGGGGCGCCGGGCGGGCGCGGCGGGCCGGGGGCGGAGGTCAGACCTCCAGGACCGCGTCGCCGTCGAGGCGCACCGGGAACTCCGGGAGGGGCTCGTCGGCCGGGCCGCTGACCACCGCGCCGGTGGACACCTCGAAGACCGAGCCGTGGCACGGGCACCGGAGGCGGTCGCCGTCGGGCGCCACCGTGCAGCCCTGGTGGGTGCAGATCGCGGAGAAGGCGACCACCTGCCCGGCCTCCGGCTGCGCGACGACGACCTTGTCGCCGTTCGCGGTCCGCACCGAGACCGCGCCACCGACCGGCACGTCCGCGAGCGCCACGAGCGGCCCGCCGGGTGTGGCCTGCACAGCGCCCGGTGAGCCGTCGGACCCCGTCGCGCAGGCGGCCAGCAGCCCCACGCCGACGACGGACGCCCCCGCCGCCAGCACGGTCCGGCGGTCCAGCTCCCGGACGCCCGGCGTGC
>JAEZBT010000420.1 GCA_023426865.1 Actinomycetes bacterium | reverse complement strand
GCCGTGCCCGGCGGGGTAGGGGACGGGGGCGCCGTCGGCCGGTGCCTCGCCGTGGGCGCGGAGCATCACCGCCAGAAGCCCGCGGAGCTGGCCGACCTGCTCGGCGCTGAGCCCCCGGATGCTCATCTCCTCGGCGACGCGCGGGTCGCCGGCCTCGGCGAGGACCGCGCGGCCCGCGTCGGTCATGACGACCTCGTGGCGCCGCGCGTCCTCCGGGTGGGGGTGACGCGCGACGTAGCCCGACCGCTCGAGGCGCGCCAGGACCCGGCTCATCGTCTGCTCGGTGACGCCCGACGCGCGGGCGAGGTGCCGCTGCGACTGCGCGCCGCCCAGCAAGTGGTACAGCACGGGGATCGAGGCGTGGTTGAGGTCCCAGCGCGCGAGGTGCGCGTTCCACTCCTGCTCGATGCCGCGGGCGACGGCGGACAGCATCCGGCCGGTCGGCCACTGCTCCATCTCCACCCCCGCGTTCGCCCTCAGGTGAAACCCGATGATGCCCGGGTCAACCGGCTGGACACCAACCGGCATCGTCCATCCATAATACTCAGCATGCTGAGCAATCGACGTGGACGTGGTGTGCTGCGGGGCGCGGGGCTGGTCGCCCTCATCCTCGTGTGGCTGGCGCTGGCCGGGATGGGGGGCCAGTCGGTCGGCAAGCTGTCCGAGGAGCAGGAGAACGACGTCGCGGCGTTCCTCCCGCAGAGCGCCGAGTCGACGCGCGCCGCGGAGCTCGCCCAGGGGTTCACCGACGACTCGGTGCTGCCCGCGCTCGTCGTGGTCGAGGCCGACGGCGGCGGTGCGCTGAGCGAGCAGCAGATCGGCGCCGTCCAGGGGTGGGCCGCGCAGCTGCCCGGGCTGGACATCGGCGAGGGCGAGACGATTGCCGACCTGCTCGTGGCCGACCCCGTCGCCATCCCGTCGCAGGACGGCGAGGCCGTGCTGGTCACGCTGTCGCTCGACTCGGTGCAGGCGAGCGAGCAGATCGGCGAGGAGCGCGTGGTGAACCTCGTCGTCGCCGCGGTGCGCGACGCGGTCGCGCCGCTCGAGGACGCCGGCCTCGTGTCGTGGGTGACCGGTCCGGCCGGATCCATCGCCGACCTCGTCGAGGCGTTCGGCGGCATCGACAGCCTGCTGCTTCTCGTCGCCCTCGCGGTCGTCTTCGTCATCCTCGTCCTGGTCTACCGCTCGCCGAGCCTGCCGTTCACGGTCCTCTTCACGTCCCTGTTCGGTCTCTCCGCCGCGGCGCTCGTCGTCTACCAGCTCGCCAAGGCCGGCGTGCTCGTCCTCAACGGCCAGAGCCAGGGCATCCTGTTCATCCTCGTCGTGGGTGCCGCCACCGACTACTCGCTGCTCATCGTCGCGCGCTACCGCGAGGAGCTCCGTCGCGTCGAGTCGCCGTACACCGCCATGCGCCGCGCGCTGCGCGCGTCGTTCGAGCCGATCGCCGCCAGCGCGGGCACGGTCATCGCCGGCCTGCTCACGCTCCTGCTCTCGGACCTCAAGTCGAACTCGAGCCTCGGCCCGGTCGCCGCCATCGGCATCGTCGCGGCGCTCCTCGCCGCCCTCACCCTCCTGCCCGCCCTGCTCCTCGTGGCCGGCAAGCGTGCGCGGTTCATCTTCTGGCCGCGGATGCCGCACTCCGTGCCCGTCGACGAGCAGGGGCGCCCGCAGGACGAGACCCTGGAGCACCTCGAGGCCCGCACCGGCGTGTGGGGCCGCGTGTCCAAGCTCGTCGGCCGCCGTCCGCGGCTCGTGTGGGCCGGCACCGCCGTCGTGCTCCTCGCGGCCGCGGCCTGGGTGCCGACGCTCGACGCGAGCGGCACGAGCGACAGCGACATCTTCCTCACCGAGGTCGAGTCCGTCACGGGCGGCGAGGTGCTCGCCGAGCACTTCGACGCCGGTCAGGTGGAGCCGATCCAGGTCTTCGTCCCCGAGGGCGCGGCTGCGGACACGGTCGCGGCCGTCGAGGGGGTCGAGGGCATCACGTCGGCGACGGTGTACACCGGCGTCCAGGGCGCCCCCGGTGCGCCGTCGGACGCGCCGCCCCTGGTCGTCGACGGCATGGTGCGGATCGACGCGATCACCCAGGCCTCCGCGGAGTCGCAGGAGGCGAGCGACGTCGTCGCCGACGTGCGCGAGGTCGTCGGCCCGGCCGTGGCTGCAGCGGTGCCCGGTGCCACGTTCCACCCGGACGACATCGCCGTCGGCGGCGCCGCCGCGCAGCGCCTCGACACCCAGGAGACCAACGCCCGCGACCTGCGGGTCATCGTGCCGGCGATCCTGATCGTGATCCTGCTGGTGCTGATCCTGCTGCTGCGGTCGGTCGTCGCACCGCTGCTCATCGTCGCGGCCAACGTGCTGAGCTTCGCCGCGACGATCGGCCTCGGGGCGCTGGCCTTCAACCACCTCTTCGGGTTCCCGGGGGCCGACGCCTCGGTGCCGCTGTACGCGTTCGTGTTCCTCGTCGCGCTGGGCATCGACTACTCGATCTTCCTGATGACGCGGGTCCGCGAGGAGTCGCTGGTGCACGGCACCCGGCTCGGCGTCCGCCGAGGCCTCACGGTCACGGGCGGCGTGATCACGAGTGCGGGCCTCGTGCTCGCGGCGACGTTCGGGGCTCTCGCGGTGCTGCCGCTCCTGTTCCTGGTCCAGCTCGCGTTCCTCGTGGCGCTCGGCGTCCTCGTCGACACGTTCGTGGTCCGCACCCTCCTGGTGCCCGGCCTCGTGCACGACGTCGGGCGAAGGGTCTGGTGGCCCTGGCAGGGACGCATCCCGGGTGACGACACGGTCGACGGCGACGCCGGGCGACCCGCCGACCCGGTCCCGGCGGTCGAGAAGGGCTGACCGCCGGCGAGGTCCGACGCGGCATCGGGCGGGGCTGTGGACAAC
>JAEZBT010000129.1 GCA_023426865.1 Actinomycetes bacterium | reverse complement strand
ACGTCGAGCTCGGCCGCGCGCCCCGACGCGCGCGCCGCCCCGATGAGCGCCATCGGCGACTCGAGCGGCGACCCGGCCGGCCCCCGCAGCAGGGCCTCGTGCGCGATGGGGTCACCGGAACGCAGGTCGACGAGCGGCTGCAGCACGCTCCGCAGGGAACCGGTCTGCAGGACGGCGCCCACCTCGTCGGGGATCCGCGCGTCGGCCGGCTGCGCGGGCGCCGGAATGAGCCCCTGCGTCGTCACGCGTGCAGCGGGCACGGCTCCTCCGGTCGGGACGGCGGTCGGACGTGGGTTCGCCCGCCGTTCCATCGGCCGTCGGTCGCCACGGCTGAGACGTCTCCGCTCGGGATGCGGGCCGGCGGAACGCGCCTACCGTCGATGACATGCCCACCTACACCGTGAACGACGACGCCGTCCGGCAGGCCCGCCGCCTCATCGACGACGGCAGGTACGACACGACGACCGAGTGGTCCGACGCCGCCCCGAGCGCCGACGACGAGAACCGCGTGGTCGACCGCGAGGGGTACGACGGCTTCGGGGCGTGGCACCTCGCCATCGACCCGGACGCCTCGGAGGACACGAAGGGCCGCTACGCGTTCCCGTACGGCGACTTCACACGGGTCAACCGGGCGGCCCTCATCCACGCCAAGCAGCGCGCCGCGCAGAACGGTCACGACGAGATCGAGCAGGCGGCCGACCGCCTCCTCGAGCGTCTGGACGAGGCGTCCGGCGCCTGAGGCTTACACGTTTCGGGGCCTCGGCCGCTGCCCGCGCCGCCGGTTGCATGAGGCGGCATGAGAACTCCACGACGCGGCTCGCTGCGTGCCGCCGCGGCCACCGGTGCCGCGCTCCTCGCCAGCACGCTCATCGGCTCGGTCGCACCTGCGGCGCCCCCTGCCCCCGCTGTGCCGCCCGCCCCCGCCGCGTCGCTCGTGGCGGCGGTCGCGCCAGGGACCGGCACGGGGTTCCTCCACACGGACGGCGGCCGGATCGTGGACGCCGCCGGCGCGGAGGTCCGGCTCACCGGGATCAACTGGTTCGGCATGGAGACGGACAACAAGACCTTCCACGGTCTCTGGTCCGCCGTCCCGTGGCGGGACCAGCTGGACCACATGGCCGAGCTGGGCTTCAACACGCTCCGCGTCCCGTTCGCAGGCGACGCGCTCCGGCCGGGCGCCCAGGCCACCAGCATCAACAGCGCGGTGAACCCGGACCTCCTCGGCCTCAGCCCCCTGGAGATCCTGGACAAGGTGGTCGAGCACGCCGGCAGCCTCGGCATGCGGGTGATCCTCGACCGGCACCGGCCGTCCGCCGCGGGCCAGACCCCCCTCTGGTACACGCCCACGGTGTCCGAGGCGAGCATGATCGCCGACTGGCGGATGCTGGCCGAGCGGTACGCGGGCGACCCCACGGTCGTCGGTGCGGACCTGTTCAACGAGCCGCACGCCGAGGGCACCGATCCCGCGGCGACGGGTGCGTGCTGGGGCTGCGGGGACCCGGCCCGCGACTGGCGGCTCGCCGCGGAGCGGATCGGCGACGCGATCCACCAGGTGAACCCCGACTGGCTGATCGTCGTCGAGGGAGTCAGCTGCCTCTCGGGCGGCACGCCGAACTCCTGGGACGACGTCCCGGACGACCCGATGGGGTGCACCTGGTGGGGCGGCAACCTCGCCGGCGCGCGTGAGCACCCGGTCCGCCTGCAGCACGCGAACCGGTTGGTGTACTCCGCGCACGACTACGGCCTGTCGGTCTACGACCGCCAGCCCTGGTTCGACCTCGACGCCAACCCGGACTTCCCGGCGAACCTGCCCGCGGTGTGGGACCACTTCTGGGGCTACCTGCAGACCGAGGACGTCGCACCGGTGCTGGTGGGGGAGTTCGGCAGCACCCTGGCCGACCCGCAGGACGCCCAGTGGTTGAGCGCGCTCGTCGACTACATGGACGTCCACGGCACGTCGTTCACGTACTGGTCGTGGAACCCCAACTCAGGTGACACGGGCGGCATCGTCGGCGACGACTGGGCCACCGTGAACCAGCAGAAGTACGCGATCCTGTCCGGCTCGCTCGTGCCTCCGGTCCCGGCGACCGGTGACCCCGACGACCCGGGAGACCCCGGTGACCCGGGCGACCCCGGTGACCCCGGTGACCCGGGTGACCCCGCTGGGGCGTGCACCGCCGTCGTCGAGATCGCGAACGCCTGGCCGGGCGGCTACCAGGGCGCGGTGACGGTGACCAACGGCGGCGCGACCTCGGTCGCGCCCTGGCGGGTCGCGTTCACGGTGCCCGACGGCGTGACGATCGGCAACGGCTGGAACGGCACCTTCGTCCAGGCGGGGAACGCCGTGACGGTGTCGGCGCCGGACTGGTCGCCCTCGCTCGCCGCGGGCGCGTCGGTGTCCGTCGGGTTCGTCGCGAACGGGCCGTCGTCGCCGACCCCCGGCGGTGCGACCCTGAACGGCGTGGCCTGCGGCTGAGCCCCGGGAGACGACCAGGAGGGACGCGGCTTTCCTCACGGCGGGCACCCCCGAGCCGATAGGCCAGGTGAGTGAGCGACCGCGCGAGTCGAGTGCGGTCGTGCCCTGAGCGAGGGACTGGCCTGAGATGAACGTTCCGGCGTGCCGCGACGGCGCCGACCGCGCCTGCGCGGCGGGGTGCGAGGTCGCGCGATGACCGAGCACGCCCGGGAGGTCACACACCCGAAGTTCCGCATGTGGCTGCCCGACGACGGGGTCGTGCGCCTCGTCTGGTCGCCGCCCGTGCCCTCCGGGCGCGAGGACTCCATCGCGACCATCAACGGGATGATCGAGGTGACCGGTGACCGGCCCGCGCCGCTGCTGGTCGACGTGCGCAACGCCGGCCCTCAGGACCGGAAGGGTCGCCTGGAGTTCATCCGCCGCCATGAGGTGGTGTCGGCCGTCGCGATCCTCGTCGCGAACCCGCTCAGCCGGATGATGGGCAACTTCTTCATGAACGTGAACAAGCCGAAGGCGCCGACGCGGCTGTTCGACGACGAGGCCGCCGCCGTCGAGTGGCTCAAGGGCTTCCTCGGGTGACCTCATCGCCGGAGCCTCCCGGCACTCCCGAGCCCGGGGATCTGGAGAGGCGCCTCGAGGAGATCGTGGGCGTCATCCAGGAGCTCGCTGCGCTCCGGTTCCATGCTCGGGCCACCGTCACCCTCGCCGGTGACATCGTCGACGCCGTGGCGGCGGGTGTGAACGCCCTCGGCGAGGAGCTGCATGCCTCCTTCGAGGAGGTCGAGCGACGCGTCGCCGACCGGACCGCCGAGCTCGCCCTCGTGACGCAGGAGCTGAGCCATCGCGCCCTGCACGACGACCTGACCGGCCTGCCGAACCGCGCGGCGTTCTGGGACCGCCTGGTCCACCAGCTGGAGCTCGCCGAGCGGCGCCCCAAGGAGCTCGCGGTCCTCTTCATCGACCTCGACGACTTCAAGGCGGTCAACGACACGCTCGGTCACGCCGCCGGCGACCAGCTGCTCGTCGACGTGGCCCGGCGGATCAGGGGCGAGCTCCGGGCGGGCGACACCGCCGCGCGCGTCGGCGGCGACGAGTTCCTCGTCCTGCTCCACGACGTGACCTCGGCCGAGGACGCGCTGTCCGTCGCGCGACGCATCGCCGACGCGCTCCGGCCGCCGTTCGTGCTCGCGGAGCGCCCGTACGAGATCACGAGCAGCGTGGGCGTGGCGACCTCGCGGGACTGCCCGCCGAACGCCGACGCCATCGTGGCGGCCGCCGACGCGGCGATGTACGACGCCAAGCGCAGCAGCCGCGGGCTCTGCGTCCTGTACAGCCGGGACCGCCACGGCCAGGCGTCGTTCATCGAGTCCCCGGTGCTCTGACGGCCCGCGGGGCCATCCGTGGTCCCGTCCGCCGATTCGTCAAAGAGTTGCTTGACATCTTGGATGCCAAAGGTACCTTTGGGGCATGCGAGTCACCGAGCCCGGCGCTCTGCGCGCGATGGCCCACCCGTTGCGCCTGGACCTGATCGAGCTGTTGGGCACCGTCGGGCCGCTCACGGCCGCCGAGTGTGCTCGGCGGCTCGGCTCGACCCAGGCGAGCTGCTCGTACCACCTGCGCCAGCTCGCCCGCTACGGCTTCGTCGAGCCCGACCGCAGTGACGACCGTCGCGAGCACCCGTGGCGGCTCCTCGACGTCGAGCAGAGCTGGTCGGGCGAGGGCCCCGCGGCGATGGAGCTCGAGCGGGTGTTCGTGCAGCGCGAGGCCGACCGGATCCTGGCGTGGCAGGAGGGGCGGGCGGACCAGCCCGAGCGGTGGCGCGACGCGGCGTTCATCGGCGGCGCGACGCTCCCGCTGACCGCCGAGGAGCTCCGCGCCCTCCGGGAAGTGCTCTCGGCTGCGGTCGAGCCCTACGTCGGTCGGCTGACCGACCGTACGGACTGGCCGGAGGGCTACCGGTTCGTCCGCGTCCTGGTGGCCGGCACGCCGTCCGGCACCGAACCCGAGGAGGGGTGAACCCATGAGCCGGGACGCAGCGCTCGTACCCGCCTTCCCGCACGTGCCCGCCGTCGAGACGGACGCCGTCGTGCCGACGGCCGTCGGGGACCTCGGTGCGATCCTCCGGGCGCCGACCGACGGCGGGGCGACCGTCGGCGTCGTGCTCGTCGACGGCTCGGGCGACGGCGACCGCCACGACTGGGGCGGCTGGCCCGAGTTCCTGACCGACGCGGGCGCCGCCGTCCTCCGCCACGACAAGCCCGGCTGCGGCGGGTCGCCCGGACACTGGACGGACCAGACGCTCGAGGACCGCGCGCGCGAGTCGCTGGCCGCGGTGCGGGTGCTGCGCGCCGACCCGGCGGCGGTCGGCCGCCCCGTCGGTCTCTACGGCACCAGCCAGGGTGGGTGGGTCGCGATCCTCGCCGCCGCGATGGAGCCAGGCCTCGTCGACTTCGTCGTCTGCCACTCGGGCCCGGGCACGACGCCCGCGGAGCAGGAGCGGGCCCGACAGGAGGCACGCGTCCGGGCCGGCGGTCACGACGAGGCGACCGTCGCCGAGGCGATGGCGTGGGTCGACGAGCGCGCGGACCTGCTCCGCTCGGACGTCCCGGTGGAGGCGATCCTCGCGGCGCAGGCGGCCCACGCGGACCGGCCCTGGTACCCGGCGGTCCTCGAGCCGTACGACACGCCGACGATCCTGCGCTTCGTGCGTGGTGTCCTCGACTTCGACCCCGTGGCGGTGCTACCCCGCGTCCGCTGCCCCGTCCTCGTGCTGTTCGGCGCGGCGGACGACGTCGTGCCCGTCCGGTCCAGCCTCGCCGCATTCGCGTGCGCCCTGCCCGAGCACCCCGGGCACGGGTTCGCGGTGTTCCCGCAGGGCGACCACGGGCTCTTCGTCGCCGACCCCGTCGACGGCGTCCCGCGGCGCGACCAGCTCGCCCCGGCGTACCTTGCGACCGTGGCCGGCTTCCTCGGGGGCGTCGCCACGGGCCGCTGAGGGCGCGTCAGCCGGGCTCGACCTCCGTCACCTGGCCGTCCTCGACGTGCCATCGGCGGGTCAGCCGCACGGTCTCGAGCATCCGGCGGTCGTGGGTGACCAGCAGGATCGTGCCCTCGAACGCGTCCAGCGCGGCTTCGAGCTGCTCGATCGCGGGCAGGTCCAGGTGGTTCGTCGGCTCGTCGAGCACCAGCAGGTTCACCCCGCGCGCCTGGAGGAGCGCGAGCGCGGCCCGCGTGCGCTCGCCCGGGGAGAGCGACGACGCCGGGCGCCCGACCTGGTGCGCGCCGAGGCCGAACTTCGCCAGCAGGGTGCGCACGTCCGCCGTCGGCCAGTCGGGCACCTGGAGGCCGAACGCCGCGGCCACCGGCTCGTCGCCCTCGAACGCAGCGCGGGCCTGGTCCACCTCACCGACCAGCACGCCCGAGCCCAGGGACATCGTGCCCACCGACGGCGCCACCCGGCCCAGGAGCAGGGCGAGCAGCGTGGACTTCCCGGCGCCGTTCGGGCCGGTCACCGCGACGCGGTCCTGCCAGTCGAGCTGGAGGTCCACCGGGCCCAGCGCGAAGCCGCCGCGCCGCACCACCGCGCCGGACGCCACTGCGACGACGGCGCCCGAGCGCGGTGCCGACGCGATCGTCATCTGGAGCTGCCACTCCTTGCGCGGCTCCTCGACCGCCTGCGCCTCGAGGCGGGCCAGGGCCCGGTCGGACTGACGGGCCTTGGCGGCCTGCTTCTCCGACGTCTCGCCGCGGGCGTTGCGCGCCTTCTTGTCGTGGTCCGGCGCCTTGCGCCGCGCGTTGCGCACGGCCTTGGCCATCCAGGCGCGCTGCATCCGCGCGCGGGCCTGCAGCGTGTCGCGCCGGGCGGCGTACTCCTCGAACGCCTCGCGCGCCCGACGACGCGTGATCGAACGTTCCTCGAGGTAGGCGTCGTACGAGCCGCCGTACACGAGCACCCGCTGCAGGCTGCGGTCGATCTCGACGACGGTGGTGACGGTCCGGCTGAGGAACTCCCGGTCGTGGCTCACGACGACGATCGGCGCGGTCGCCTGCTGGACGAACTCCTCGAGCAGGTCCAGGCCATGGGCGTCGAGGTCGTTGGTCGGCTCGTCGAGCAGGTACAGGTCCAGGCGGGAGAGCAGCAGCACCGCCAGGCCGACACGGGCCGCCTCCCCGCCGGACAGGGCGGTCATCGGGAGGTCGAGGTCGACGGTCAGCCCGAGGTCGGCGGCCACGGCGTCGCGCCGGGCCTCGAAGTCGGCCCCGCCGAGGCGCAGCCAGCGCTCGAGCGCGTCGGAGTACCGCTCGGCGGCCGTGTCGTGATCCCCGTCGGGCGGGTCGGCGAGGGCGTGCGCGGCGTCGTCCATCGCGGCCTGCGCCGCGGCGACGCCCGTCCGGCGCTCGAGGTGCGCGGCGACCGACTCGTCGGGGCGGCGCTCGATCTCCTGCGCGAGGAACCCGAGCTCGGCGTCAGGCGGGGAGACCGCCACGCTGCCCGACTCCGGCGCGAGCGCCCCGGCGAGCAGGCGCAGGAGCGTGGACTTCCCGGCTCCGTTCGGCCCCACCAGCCCGACGACATCCCCGGGCGCCACCACGAGGTCCACCCCGGAGAACAGGGTCCGGTCACCGAAGGCGGCGCTCACGCCCTTGGCCTGCACGGTCGCCGTCATGGTGACGATTGTCCCTGGCCCGACGGGCGACACCGCACAGGTGTCACAGGTGGCTGGTTCCATCGCCCGATGACGAGTCCGGAGATCACCCACATCAACCCGCCCGAGCACCACGCGAGCCCCCTGTTCAGCTGGGCAGTCCGCGTGCCGGCCGGCTGCGACACCGTCTTCCTCGGGGGGCACAACGGTGTCGGCCCCGACGGCGCGGTGGTCGGCCCCGGCATGGCCGAGCAGACGCGCCAGGCGCTCGCCAACCTGCGCACGACTGTCGAGGCGGCCGGCGCGCAGGTCACCGACATCGTGGCCTGGCGGATCCTCTACGCCGACGGCGCCGACCTCGGCGAGGGCGTCGCCGCCTTCGGCGAGTTCTGGCCGCGCGACGCCGCCCCGCCCGCGATCACCGTGGTCAAGGTGCTCGACGTCGGCCCGCCCGGCGCGCTCGTCGAGATCGAGGCCGTGGCGGCCGTCGCGCCCTGAGCGCTCAGTCGAGCTCGCGCAGCGGCGAGGTCCTCGCGCCGCCGGCGTCGCCGGTGTTGACCGTGCCCGCGGGCTCGACCAGCAGGACGTGCGCCTCGGCGTCCGCCCGGGGGCAGTGCTCCACGCCCCTGGGCACCACGAAGACGTCCATCGGGCCCAGGTGGACGTCCCGGTCGCGGAGCTGGATCGTCAGCTCGCCGGCGACGACCAGGAACAGCTCGTCGGTGTCCGGGTGGGAGTGCCAGACGAACTCGCCGTCGAGCCTGGCCACCTTCACGTCGTAGTCGTTCACGCTGACGAGCCGGTGCGGCTGCCACGGCTCGGGGACCCGCGACAGGGCTTCGTGGATGTTGCGCACGTCGGTCATGCGACCGGACCCTAGGTCGGCGCGCCCGCGCTCACCAGCCCCAGCTGCCGGCCCCACCCTTGAACGGCCCGACGCCGGACGACGCGCGCGCCGGCCTGGTCCGTGCCGACGACGTCGAAGCACACCGCGCGGCCCTTGAACTCGCACACGGTGCTGACGCCCTCGACGGATGCACGTGCCTCACGCGGCCGCGGCGAGCGCGGGCGTGAGCGCCTGCACGCAGGCGGCGTTCATGCGACGCCCGGTGAGCAGGTGCCCCGTCACCGCCTCGAACCCCTCCCGGAGCACGAGCGCCTCGAGGCCCGACTGGTCGAGGTCGAGCTGGCCCTTCACGTGCGGGGGTAGCGGCCCCCACCGGCGGATGATCCGCCAGGTCGCCGCGATCATCCGGCGCGCCGAGAGGCCCTGGCCGGTGGCGTCGACGGCGACCAGCACCCCGTTCGGGTGGAGCAGGCGGCGCACCTCCGCGAGGACCGCGGCGGCATCGGGAACCACGTGCAGGAGGTTCACGGCCACGACGGCGTCCGCCTCCCCGCTGGGCAGCCCGGTGGCGGTGGCGTCGGCGACCCGGGCCTCGGCCTGGGGGATCGGGGTCAGCGTGCAGTGCGCCATCTCGACCATGTCGCTCGACAGGTCCAGCGCGAGCACCTGCTCGCAGTGCCCGGCGTAGGCGGTCGTGTAGAGGGCGGTCCCGCAGCCGAGCTCGACCACACGCCCCCGGGGCACCGTGGCCGCGAGATGCTCGCGGATGGCGTCGACCAGGTCGGCACCCGAGATGTAGGTGTGGTCCGCGTCGTAGGTCGCGGCGAGCCGCGACCAGCTGTCCTTGGTCATCTCGCCCCACCCCCGCCGTCGTCGGCGGGCGGCGCCAGTATCCGCC
>JAEZBT010000125.1 GCA_023426865.1 Actinomycetes bacterium | reverse complement strand
GTGCGGCAGCGGCCACCGGCACGGGCGCGGGCGCAGGCACCGGAGCGACGGGCGGAACCCAGCGGTCGTCGCGCCGACGCTCCCACGGGTCCATGGGCGGGTCGTCGTACCGCCGCCCCCGGACCTGCTCGCGGCCCTCGTCGTCCTGACCGGCGTACCTCGGGTCGCCGTAGCGCAGGTCGTCCCAGCGCTGCTGCCGCGTCGTCCGCCGGTCGGCCTGCGGAGCGCGGGTCGAGCGGAAGAGCGGCGTCGGGTCGAACAGCGGGTCCGGGCGCTCCGTCTCCGCCCACGGCGGGGGCTCGAAGTCGCGACGAGGCGGCGTCGGGTGCGCCACGGGTGACAGCTCGACGACGCGCTGCCCGTCGGGCTCGGTGACCACCTGCGCGCGCAGGACGTCCACCTGCCAGCGCGGCTGGAGCAGGAACTCGAGCACGTCGGCCGCGCCCGGGGAGACGTGCGAGCAGACCAGCAGGAGCCGGGCGCCGCCGCGGACGAACGTCGACAGGAGCGCCGTCGCGGGCACCGTCAGCCGGAACGCGGCCAGGTGCGAGGCGAACCGGTCGGCACCGCCGCTGTACGCCTCGGCGAGGTCCTTGGTGCTCATCCGTGCCGCACGGCCTGCGTGCCGCAGGGCGGTCAGGACCGCCTCCTCGTCCAGCACGGCCACCACCTCGACGACGACCGGCTGCCCCGACGCGTCGACCGCGAGGAGGTAGGGCTCGTCCCGGCCCGGCGTGCGGGCTCGCAACGGCATGAGGTGCTCGCCCAGCAGGGCATCGAGCTGGTCGGCGACCATCGCTTGGGGCGGGGTCACGCGGCTGGGCGACGGGGGGGCAACCGTGCGGTTCGTTGGCATGGTGTCTCTGCGCAGTCGACGAGGGGGTGTGTCTACCTGGCCAGGCGACTCTAGCGGGTGACGCCCGTGTCCGGAATGCCCTGACACCTCCCACCTCGTCCCTGGCACCCGGATGGGCGACACGTGTCCGCCAAACGGGTGAGTCCGCGCCCGGACGGCGCCCCTGCGTGGGCGGCCCGGCAGCCGGGTCCGCGTCCGCGGTGCGCCTCGCACGCGCCCGCCGGCGCGAACGCCCCGCTCAGGGGGCCAGGAGCTGCGCCAGGTGCACGCCCTTGACGTTCGCGAGCTGGTCGGCCTGCGTGCGGCAGCTGAACCCGTCGGCGAGCAGGACCGTGCCCGGCTCGGCCTCCCGCAGGGCGGGGAGCAACGCGTTCTCCGCCACGGCGACCGAGACGTCGTAGTGCCCGGCCTCATAGCCGAAGTTGCCCGCGAGGCCGCAGCAGCCGGCGAGCGTCCGCACGGTCGCCCCGGCCCGCCGGAGCAGCGCCAGGTCGGCCTCGTAGCCCATGACGGAGTGCTGGTGGCAGTGCGGCTGCGCGACGACCGTCGTCCCCGTCAGGTCCGGCGGCTCCCACGCCTCGCCCGGGCCGTCCGGACCGTCCGAGGTCAGCAGCTCGGCGAGCGTGCGCGTGGCCCGCGCGACCGCGACCGCGCGCGGGTCGTCGGGGTTGAGCTCCACCAGGTCGCTGCGCAGGAGCGCCGTGCACGACGGCTCGACCCCCACGATCGGCACCCCGTTGACCGCGAACGGCCCGAGGATGCCGAGCAGGTGCTGCTGGCGCTTGCGCGCGCCCTCGAGCTGGCCCGTGGACACCCAGGTCAGGCCGCAGCACGCGTCCTCCTTGGGCACGATCACCTCGTACCCTGCGGCCTCGAGCAGGTGCACGACGGCGCGGGGCACGTCGGGGTCGAACGCGTCGCTGAACGAGTCGTCCCAGACGACGACCCGACGGACGGCGTCGGTGCTGCCGGTCGCCCCGGCCCGCGCGTGACCCGTGGCCTCCCCCACGCCCTGCGGGCGGTGGTGCTCGGCGCGGTCGCGCGCCCAGCCCGTGCGGAACGACGTCGTCGCGAAGCGCGGGATGCCGCGGCGCGGGTCGAGCCCGGCCACCCGCAGCACCAGCGAGGCGAGCGGGCGGATGCCGAGGAACCAGTTCGCCAGGCCCGCGAGGTGCAGCTTCGCCACGAGCCGCGTCCAGCGCGGCAGCCAGCCCAGCGCGTAGTGGTTGCGCGGGCGGAGCCGGCGCCGGTACGCGCGGTGCAGCACCTCGGCCTTGTACTGCGCCATGTCGACGCCCGCCGGGCAGTCGGACGAGCACGCCTTGCAGGACAGGCACAGGTCGAGCACCTCGCGGAGCTCCTTGGCCCGCCAGCCCCCCGTGATGAGCGTGCCGTTGGCGAGCTCCTGCAGGACGCGGGCGCGGCCGCGCGTGACGTCCTTCTCCTCGCCGGTGGCCTGGTAGGAGGGGCACATGAAGCCGCCGTCGTCGGAGGTGTCGGCCCGGCACTTGCCGACGCCGACGCACCGGTGAACGGCCGTCGTGAAGTCGCCACCGTCGTGCGGGAAGGAGAAGCCCGTCGCCTTGGGCAGCGGGTGGGCGTGCGGGCGGCGCAGGTCGGCGTCGAGCGGGCGCGGCGCCACGAGGATGCCCGGGTTGAGCACGTCACCCGGGTCGAACAGGTGCTTGACCCCGGCGAACGCCTCGAGCGCCTCCGGCGAGTACATCGCCGACAGCAGCTCGCTGCGCGCGCGCCCGTCGCCGTGCTCCCCCGACAGGGAGCCGCCGTGCGAGGCGACGAGCTGGGCTGCCTCGGTCATGAAGGCGCGGAACGCTGGGACGCCGGCCGGGGTCTCCAGCGGGAGCCCGACGCGCACGTGCACGCAACCGTCGCCGAAGTGCCCGTAGGTCAGGCCGTCCACGCCGTGCGCGGCCATCAGGGCCTCGAACTCGCGCAGGTAGGCGCCCAGCCGCTCGGGCGGCACCGCGGCGTCCTCCCAGCCCGGCCACGCCTGCACGCCGTCCGGGGTACGCCCGGCCAGCCCGACGCCGTCGGCCCGGATCTGCCACATCGCCGCCGTGTCGGGCCCGGGCGGGACG
>JAEZBT010000224.1 GCA_023426865.1 Actinomycetes bacterium | reverse complement strand
CCCCTGGCGTGCGGGCCCGACGCGCGCGGACCGTCAGAGCCCACGCGCGAACTCCGTGATCAGCGAGGGCACCGCGCCGTCGAAGCCGACGACGTCGAGCATCCCCGCGTCCGACGGGTCGGCGATCGAGAAGCCGGTCGCCGTCATGCCGACGACCACCAGCTTCGCCGCGATCCCCGATCGACGCCGGTACTCGGCGAGCGCCTGGTGGGGGTGGATCTTCCCCGCCCAGGTCTCGTTGTCCGTGTAGACCACGAACGTGTCGACCTCGAGCCCCTGCTCGGTCGCGTAGACCATCGGCAGGGCGCAGTCGGTCCCCGACATCGGCATCGCGTCGACCACGCGGAGCGCGTCGTCGAGCCGCTGCCGTGGCGAGATCGCCAGCGGCCGCAGCGCGGTGTCGTGCCAGTTCCCGGCCGCCGCGCCGCGCCCGCTCGCCGCCGTGAAGCCGACCGCCGTGGCGGACGGCTCGGTGGCGAGCTGGACGAGTGCGAGCGCCGCCGACGCCTCGCGGGCCGTGATCGGCATGCCCGAGATCGGGGACGCCATCGACCCGGACACGTCGACCGCGAGCAGCGTGCGCCGACGGGACGGCTCGACCGCACCGAACGCCCGGTAGAACGCGGCGTCGAGAGCGTCGGTGACCTTCCGGCTCGGCGACCACTCGCCCGCCCCGCGCGCCGAGCGCCCGGACGCGTACGTCCGCTGCGCCACCAGCACGTTGACCGGGTGCACCCGCGCCGAGCGCAGGCGGTCGCCATCGGTGAGCTGGGCCACGATCTCGTCGGTGCGCCCGCCCAGGTCGGGCAGCATGCCGAGCCGGGTGAGCCGCGGCAGCTGGCGCATCAGCGCCGTCTGCGGCACCCCGACGTCGAGCAGCGCGTCCCAGACGGCCGTCTCGCCGAGCGCCGCGTCCGGGAGCATCTCCCAGGACAGCCGGTGCTCGCGCACGAGCCGCGCCCAGGCCGCCACGTCGGTGGTCGCCTGCGCCGCGACGAAGCCCTCGATGAGGGCCGGCGTCGCGTCACCGACGGACCCGCGGACGATCCAGTCGAACGTCGCCCGGAGCTCCGGCGTCGCCGCCTCCGGGTGCGCCAGGCGCAGCAGGTCGCGGTGCGACCAGCCCTCGCGCTGGCGGTACTTGACCGCCTGGTACGCGAGCGCGCCGGCGTCCTTGGACGTGTACCACCCGCCGACGGCGCGCCGCAGGCCACGGCCCCAGCCCCGGAACTGCTCGACGTAGCCCGCGAACAGGAACAGGTGCGTCCCCGTCCGCGCGACGAGCGGCAGAGCCTCGAGGGCGAGCTGCGAGGACTCCGGCACCGCCGCGGCGTACGCCAGCGCGAACAGCGCTGGGTTCTGCCGCGGCGCGGCGCCGCGCTGCGAGACGTCGACGATGGTGCTGACCAGCGTCGCCGGGTCCTCGTGCGCGAGCCGGCCGACGACGTCGGCGTTCTCACGGGCGAGCTCGCGCGGCGCGGCGTAGTAGCTGCCACCGTCCACGCCCAGCGTCAGGAAGCGACGCAGGCGCGCGACGTCGTCGAGCACGAAGGTGTAGCCGCCCGCAGCGTTGCGCTCCTGGCGGGAGTCGGCGCGCTCGCTCTGCGGCGTGCGCCGCAGTCCGAGCGTCCGCAGCACGTCCATCGGTCCAGTCCTCTCTCGGTTCGACGCCGCGGTGGTGGCGGGCGTGGCATGCGCCCCGACCGGACCCGGCGGACCGGGCTGCCCTCCTCCGAGGGCTCCGTGACAGGGAGGTAACCGAGGCGCTCCGGCCCGCCACCACCGACGACGTGGGTGAGCGGGCGTGTGGCCGGTCTCCGGAACGACGGCTCGCACCGTCGGGCAGTACCCCGAAGGGCCGGGAGTCGAACCCGTACTGCCGTATGCCAGGTAACCGAAGACACTCCGGCCCGCTCTGACGAGGTTCGGGTTGGGCGTGGTGATGACGCCGGAGTCCTGCTCTGCCGATTGAGCTACGCCACGGGGTGACGGCGGGACTCGAACCCGCATCCTGGCCGTGAAGCGGTAACCGACAGTCTCCGGCCCACCCGAACCTCGTCGTGATGCTGTTGTCGTTCAGGAGTGTAGGGGGCTACACAGGCGTTGACGAGGGTATTTGTCAGGCCCGTGCTCGGCGCGTGCTCCGAGCGCGCGGCTGCGCGGGGCAAGCCCGGGCGGGCGTGGTGGTGGCCGCCGGTGTCTCCCGCTGCTCTGCCAGCTGAGCTACGACGCCGGAGCGACGGAGGGACTCGAACCCTCGCCGTGCGGGTCCGGTAATCGATGACCCTCGGCCCGCCCGGGCCGGGGACCAGTGTGGGTGCCGAGGGGCGGCCGGCTCAAGGGGAATGCTGCGGCCGCGCGGCCAGTGGGGCCGATACGGTCGGCCCGGTAGATGTCCGCGTAGCGAGAGGGTGGGACGTGAGCGAGCGACGCGACGTCGTCACGTTGTGGCGCCCGACGGGTCCGGAGGAGCTGGCGCTCGTCGAGGCGAGCGGGTGGCGCCGGTGGCCGCCGCGGCTGCCCGACCAGCCGATCTTCTACCCCGTGCTGAACGAGGACTACGCGACCCGGATCGCGCGCGATTGGAACGTCAAGGCGTCCGGCGTCGGGCACGTGACGCGGTTCGACGTGCGGCGGGAGTTCCTGGAGGAGTTCGAGGTCCAGCAGGTCGGAGGAGAGACGATCCTCGAGTACTGGATCCCGGCCGAGCGGCTCGAGGAGCTCAACGACAACATCGTCGGGACCATCGAGGTCGTCCACACCTTCCGCTAGCCGCCACGCCGGCAGTCGTGCCCTGACTGTGGGCCACGCTGAGGGTGGCAGCCGAGCGCGACCACCAGGGTGCACAGGGCCAGGACGAGGGCGGCGAAGACGCCGCAGAGGACGATCGGAACCGCGCTGCCGGCCCGCAGAGGATGCTGCAGGCCATGACGGCTGCGAGTGTCGTGACGTCGCCGGATCGTGGCCGCCGGCCCGTACGCTCGGGTGCGCAGGCGTCCTCGGGCGCCGACCGCACACTCGACGGAGGGACGGGCCCGATGTTCGGACGACGCCGAGCCGGCAGCACTGCGCCTGTCCCGGTGGTCACCACGACAGCCGCGTCGAGCGATGCGGGCCGCGGCGGTGAGGGCGGCGCGACCATCCGCAGGATGTGGTCGGACGGGCTCGGTCGGGCTGCCACCCGCTCGGTGCAGGTGCTCGCCATCGTCGCGGTCGCCGCCGCCGTCGTGCTCGGGATGATGCAGCTGACGGCGATCGTCATCCCCGTGCTGGTAGCTCTGGTGCTCGCGGCGGCCATCTCTCCGCTGGTGTCGTGGCTGCGGCGGCGCGGGGTGCCCTCGCTGCTGGCCACGTGGATCGCGTTGCTTGCGCTCGTCGCCGTGCTCACCGGCATCGTCTGGGCTGTCGCCCGTGCTGTCGCGGACCAGTGGGACGAGCTGGCGGACCAGGCGATCGAGGGCTTCCAGGAGCTGCAGCGGTCCCTGCAGGGGGCCCTGCCGTTCGAGGTCACGGAGGAACAGCTGCGCGACCTCCAGGCGTCCGCCGGGGAGCTCCTGCGCTCGGACGCGGTCAGCGGCGGGGTCATGGCCGGGCTGTCGCAGACGGCCGAGTTCGTCGCCGGGTTCTTCCTCATGGTCGTGGTGCTGTTCTTCTTCCTCAAGGACGGTCCGCGCATCTGGGAGTTCCTGCTCAGGCCGTTCGAGGGCGAGCGGTACGAGCGCGGCGTGCGCGTGGGCCAGGCGACGATCACGAGCCTCGGCGGCTACGTCCGCGGGACGGCCATCGTGGCGGCCGTCGACGCCGTCGGCATCGGCATCGGGCTCGCGATCGTGGGCGTGCCCCTGGTGATCCCGCTGTCGGTGCTCGTGTTCCTGCTCGCCTTCATCCCGCTCGTCGGCGCGACGCTGGCCGGCATCATCGCCGCACTCGTCGCCCTCGTCGCCGTCGGGCCGGTCGAAGCCCTGATCGTGGTGGCGATCGTCGTGGCCGTGAACCAGCTCGAGGGCGACCTGCTGCAGCCGGTCGTCATGGGCCGCTCGCTGCGGCTGCACCCGCTCGTGATCCTGTTCGCGCTGACCGCGGGCACCGTGCTGGCGGGGATCACCGGTGCGGTGCTCGCGGTGCCGATCGCGGCGTCCATCTGGCGCTCGATCCAGGTCTGGGACGGGCCGGAGACGCCGGCGCGGTTCGCGCGGAAGAAGCGACGCGAGGCCGTCTGAGCGGGGCAGGTCGCATGACATCCGTCACCCTCGAGAGCTGACGCCGGGCACTACGCGCGCCGCCGCCGGCCCGCCACCGTTGGGTCATCACCGATCGACGAGGGAGATGACAGTGGCTGACGTCGTGACGATCCAAGGCCTGGAACACCACTACGACCGGACGCACGCGCTGCGCGGCGTCGACCTCACGGTCGCCGCGGGCGAGTGCCTGGCGCTGCTCGGGCCGAACGGCGCGGGCAAGACGACGCTCGTCGGCGCGCTGACGGGGACGCTCGTGCCGACCGCCGGCCTCGTCCGGATCGACGGCGCCGACCCCCGCCGGCCCTCGACCCGGCGACGCCTCGGCGT
>JAEZBT010000209.1 GCA_023426865.1 Actinomycetes bacterium | reverse complement strand
ACCCGGGGGGGGGGCCCGCGGCGGGGTGGGTGGGGGGGGGGGGGGGCGGGGGGTGTCGCGACGACGGCCGGGTCCGCCGCGGGGAAGGGTGGCATCGCGCGGACGCCACTCGGACCGTCAGGGGTGACGGTGACCGTCGGTACGGCGGGCGCGTCCGACGGCGCCGTGCACGCGCAGAGCCCGGCGAGCGCGACGAGCCCCGCGGCGGCGCGGGAGGCTCGGCGGGCCGGCACGGTTGGACTCTAGCGCCGCCCAGCCCCGTGCAACTCGTCGTCCCTGGCGCTCACCTCGGCCGTCACGGCGTGCGAGAGTCATCCAGAGGACCGGCGACGGTCCGAGCCCGACGGCGGGCGGCCCGCCGTCGTTGGATACGGGAGGCGCCATGGCAACCCGCGAGACCCTCGAGATCCCCGCCGAACGGCTGACGAACCTCCGCCGCTGGAACATCGGCGCAGGCGTGCTGCACGCCGCGTCCGCGGTGGCTGTCGTCGTGCTGGCCAGCGACTTCACGCTGCCCGTCACGGCGTCGTACCTCGACGGCCCGCCCGGGAGCGATGCCTTCTCCACCACGACGCTGTGGGACGTGCCGCTCGCCTGGGGCGTCGCCCTGTTCTTCGTCCTCAGCGCGCTCGCGCACGCGTGGGTGGCCGGCCCCGGCTTCCGCCGGTACGGCACGGACCTCGCCCAGCAGCGCAACTACGCCCGGTGGGTGGAGTACTCGCTGTCGTCGTCGGTGATGATCTGGCTCATCGCGCAGGTCTGCGGGATCGCCGACGTCACCGCCCTCGTCGCGATCTTCGCCGTGAACGCCTGCATGATCCTGTTCGGCTGGCTGCAGGAGAAGTACGAGGTGCCCGGCGAGCGCGGCTTCCTGCCGTTCTGGTTCGGCTGCTTCGCCGGTGCGATCCCGTGGCTGCTGATCCTCCTGGTCGTCGTCCTCCGGCCGGGCTACGACGGGACGGCCGAGGTGCCCGGGTTCGTGTACGGCATCGTCGTGTCGCTCTTCGTGTTCTTCAACGTCTTCGCGATCGTCCAGTGGCTCCAGTACAAGCAGGTCGGCCGCTGGAAGGACTACCTCGTCGGGGAGCGGACGTACATCACGCTCTCGCTCGTCGCGAAGTCGCTGCTGGCCTGGCAGGTGTTCGCCGGGACGCTCGCGGGCTGACGCCGGCGCGGCCGCCGGCCAGGCCTCAGCCCAGGCCGGCCGACCGGGCGAGGATCGCCGCCTGCACACGCGAGCGGCAGCCCGTCTTCGCGAGGACGCGCGAGACGTGCGTCTTCGCCGTCGCCTCGCCGATGCCGAGCTCGTCGGCGAGCTCGGCGTTGGACAGGCCGCGGCCGAGCGCGCCCAGCACCTCGCGCTCGCGCGGGGTCAGCTCAGCGAGGCGACCCGCGTCGTCCGTGCCACCGTTGCGCGCGCCACCGTCGTCCGTGCCACCGTTGCCCGTGCCACCGTTCGGCTCGGCGAACGTGGCCAGTAGCCGGCGGGTGACCTCCGGGGCGAGGACGCCCTCGCCCGCCGCGACGCGACGGACGGCGTCGACGAGCGCCGTCGCGCCCACCGACTTGAGGAGGAAGCCGGCCGCCCCGGCCCGCAGCGCCCCGAACACGTACTCGTCGAGGTCGAACGTCGTGAGCACGACGACGTCGGCCAGTCCCTCGTCGACGATCGTCCGGGTCGCCGCGATGCCGTCCGAGCCGGGCATGCGGACGTCCATGAGCACGACGTCGGGACGGAGCGCCCGCGCGTTCGTCACGGCGGCGGAGCCGTCGGCTGCCTCGCCGACGACGACCACGTCCGCGTCGCGCTCGAGCATGAGCCGCAGGCCCTCCCGGATGGCGGCGTGGTCGTCGGCCAGGAGCACGCGTGCCGTCATGCGGCCTCCAGGGGGAGAGCGACGTCGACCACCCACGTGCCCTCCCGCGGTCCGGCCGAGAAGCGCCCGCCGAGAGCCTCGGCGCGCTCGCGCATCGTGACCAGTCCGAGGCCGCGTGGGCCCGACGGCGCCCCGTCGGCCACCGGGTTCGACAACGACAGGACCAGCGCGGCGGCGCCGACGTCGACGCGCCCGGCGCCGGTCGGGCCGGCGCCGGGCTTGACCGCGTTCGTGAGCGCCTCCTGGAGGATCCGGTAGGCGGCCTGGTCCGGGCCCGTCGGCAGGGCGTCGAGCTCATCGGGTGGCGGGCCGTGCCAGTCGACGTCGACCCCAGCGGCCCGCACCCCCGCCAGCAGCGTGCCGGCCTCGCGGAGACGGGGCGGCGCGGCGACGTCGTCCGCGTCGGAGCGGAGGAAGCCGATGAGGGTGCGGAGCTCGGCCAGCGAGCGCAGACCCGTCGTACGGATGGCCGCGAGGGCGGCACGGTCACGGTCTGCGGCACCCGGCACGCCGGGGGGCTCGGCGAGCGCCGCCTCCGCCCGGATCGCCATCGCCGAGACGTTGCCCGCGATGGCGTCATGGAGGTCCCGGGCCATCTGGGCGCGCGCGTCGGCGACGGCCTGCGCCCCACGGTGCTCGGCCAGCCGCCGCAGGTCCTCTGCGCGCGCCTGCGCCAGCGCCGTCAGCTCGCTCTGCCGGCGGACGGCCGTCCCCCAGGCCAGGGGCGTGCTCACGAAGGCGAACACCTGCACGGCCATGAGCAGCGCCCAACGGAGCTCGCCCCAGACGAGCCAGCCCTGCACGAACGCGACGGCGGGCGCGGCAGCGACGAGGACGCCCAGCCGGCCGACGGCGACCCGCCCGGCGTGCAGGGCCGCCGAGTAGATCAGGTCGAAGAGCACGAAGACCATCCCGATCGACCCGCCGAGCCAGACGTCGACGGCGAAGGCGGCGGCACCGCCCACCAGCGCCAGCACGGGGTTCGTCCGACGTCGCAGCATCAGCGCGCAACCCAACGCCAGGGGTGCGAGGTGCGCCCATCGGCCCAGGGCGGCGACCCGGTCCGGTTCGGGCCCCCACAACCCGCTCACGCCGGCGCCGAGCAGCACGACGCCGAGGACCGCCGTCAGTGCCGCGTCGGTGCGGTCCTGGGCCCGTGGCGTCGCGCGCAGGCGCGTCTGCCAGAGGTGCCGGACCCACCCCACGAGCGCCATCGACCCATCCCAGCACAGGCGCGCACGGGCCGAGTCCGTCGAAGGATGGACCGTCGTGGCCGGGCGCCTGCATCGTTCGCCTGACGACGTCGGAGCCGCGGCGGGCGAGGCTCCACGGCATGACTCCCGAGCTCCTCGCACAGCTGGCGGTCCTCGCGCTCATCGACTCGACCAGCTTCGGCACGCTGCTGATCCCGATCTGGTTCCTGCTCACGCCCGGTCGCGTGCGGGCGGGCCGGGTGCTCGTGTTCCTGGGCACGGTGGCGGGCTTCTACCTGCTGCTGGGCATCGCGCTCGTGGCCGGTGCCCACGCGGTGCTGGGTCGCGCCGGTGAGCTCCTCGAGAACCCGGTGGTGGCCGTGCTCCAGACGGCGCTCGGCGTGACCCTGTTCCTCTGGAGCTTCCGCATCGGAAACGCGCCCGACGACGCCCGCAGCCGCGCCGAGGTCATGGTCCGGAGCGGGTCCGAGCGCGCCGACGCCGCCGGCGACGGACACCCGGACGAGGGTGAGCCCGCCACGGGACCGGCGCGCCCGGGTCGGATCTGGCGGTGGCGGGACCGCGCCATGGGCAGCGATGACGCCGGCGTCGGGCCACTCATCGGCCTCGCCCTCGCCGCGGCGGCCGTCGAGACGGCATCGATGCTTCCCTACCTGGCTGCCGTCGGCCTGCTCAGCACGTCCGAGCTCGCCTTTCCGGGCCGCGCGGGCGTCCTCGCCGGGTACTGCCTGGTGATGGTGCTGCCCGCACTCGTGCTGCTCGTGCTCAGGGTGGTCGCGGGCCGTGCGGTCGAGCCCGTGCTGGGCCGCGTCGCCGCGTGGATGGAGCGGCAGGGGACGGAGACGACGGCGTGGATCGTCGGCATCGTCGGCTTCCTCATGGCCCGGGACGGGCTGGTGCGGATCCCCGGCCTGATCGATGCGCTCGACACGATCGTCCGGGTGCAGTGAACCGTGGGTCCGGCCCCGCTCAGCGCCCCAGCGCGCGCGCCCGCAGGCCGAGGTAGTGACGGCGGACGTCGTCGCCCTGGTGCTCGAGCGCGTAGCGCAGCGCCGTGCGGGGCATGGTCGCGGCGTGCGCGTCGAGGAAGCCGAGCAGCGCCGCGGGCTCGACGTCGCCGACGTCCCGGAGCAGCCAGCCGACGGCCTTGTGGATGAGGTCGTGCGGGTCGTCCACGAGCAGGGTCGCCACGCGGAGCACCTCGCTCGTGTGGCCGGCGTCGGAGTACGCCATCGTGGCGACCATCGCGGTCCGCCGCTCCCACACGGAGCCGGACGCGGCGAGCCGGTCGAGCGTCGCCCCGCCGTCCGGGTGGGCGAGCAGCCAGCGCCCGACGACGTCGCGCGCGGCCCGGTCCACGAGGTCCCAGTTGTCGATCCGGTCGTGCCGGCGCAGGTAGAGCTCGAACAGCTCCCGACGACGCTCGTCCGGCGTCCGGGCCGCCCGCGCCTGGTGCGCCATGATCTCCAGCGCGGCGGTCCGGACCTCGTGCCACGGGCTGGCGAGCAGGGTGTCCAGCTCGGCGGGCGGCAGGTCGCGGAACGGCCGCAGCGCCGCCTTCACCCGCGGCACGGTGACGCCGAGGAAGCTGTCGCCTTCTCCGTAGCCGCCGGGCTCGGTCTTGAAGTAGCGGGCCATGCCGGCCGCGGCGTCCACGTCGGCCAGGGCGCGGAGCGCGGCGTCGAGGCCGGCGGCGGTCGGGACGTCGGCCAGATGCGCGCGCAGGGCGGCGTCGTAGGCGTCGACCACCGGGTCGGCGAGGTCGGCGACGAAGACGGCGACGGTCCGCGCGTCGGGCTCGGCGGCGAGGACCGCCTGGAGCCGGATCCACGCCTCGAGGTTCGGGTGCGCCATGAACGTCGCGGCCGCGGCGGGGCGCAGCCGGTCGACGGCCCGCGCGAGGGCCGCCGGTTCGAGGGGGTACGTGGCCGTCCCCCCGGCGTGACCCAGGACGCCGGCGAGCACGACGACCGGCAACCGGTGCTGGGTCGTGTTCACCACCGGGATGTCGAGGATCTCGCCGCCGGGTCCGGGCCGGACGAGCACGACCCCGGCCAGCTCGGGCCAGGTCCACCCCGGGATCGCGGCGGCGAACCGCTCGCGCGCCGCCAGCAGGTCGTCCATCGTCGTCCACCGCTCGGCCGTCATGGCGGCAGTCTGGCCGCGGGGCGTCGGCGGCGGCCAGCCAGTATCGGACGTCGGGCGGGCCTCGGGCGGGGCCTCGGGCGGACGGCCTGACCGCTCGGCCATGTCCCGCGGCGTCTGCCTGTGGCGTATCCGCTGCCGGCAGAGGGGCGGGTCCGCGCGGACCCACCGGTGCCAGCGTGGGGGCGTCCGCTCCCGAGGAGGTTCCCCATGCTGCCCCTGCCCCTGCCCCGCCCGACGGCGTCCGCGCCCGCGCTGCGCGCCGAGTCGCCCGCGCTCGCGCCGTTCGACGACCACCTGGCCAGCCGCCTGCTGCACCAGCGGATCATCGTGCTGGGGCAGGAGGTCGACGACGCGATCGCCAACCGCATCTGCGCCGAGCTGCTGCTGCTGTCCGCGGAGGACCCGCGCCGGGACATCGCGCTCTACGTGAACTCCCCGGGCGGGTCCATCTCGGCGGCGCTGGCCATCTACGACACGATGCGGCTGGTCCCGAACGACGTCTCCACGCTCGCGATGGGACTGGCCGCGAGCGCCGGGCAGTTCCTGCTGTCCGCCGGCACGCGGGGCAAGCGGTTCGCGCTGCGGCACGCGCGGATCCTCATGCACCAGCCCGCCGGGGGGATCGGCGGCACGGCCATCGACGTCGCGATCCAGGCCGAGAACATGCGCTACACCAAGCGGACGATGCAGGCGCTCATCGCCGAGCACACCGGGCAGACGGTGGAGCGCATCGAGAAGGACTCCGACCGGGACCACTGGTTCAGCGCGGAGGAGGCCCGCGAGTACGGCTTCGTCGACCGCGTCGTCGAGCGCCTGGACGACGTCCGGCCCGACGCCGTCCGGCCGGCCGGACTCTAGCCGGTGGCCGGAGACCGCGGGCGAGGTGCCCGGGGCGGCCGAGGGGTGGGGGTCAGGCCACGGACAGGAGCGCGCGTCGGGCGTCGGTGGCGGCGGGCTCGGCCCGCTCGGTGACCGACCGCACGTCGACGACGGGCGGCGCACCCGCACCGCTCCCGCGGACGGCGGTGGGC
>JAEZBT010000196.1 GCA_023426865.1 Actinomycetes bacterium | reverse complement strand
GGTCCGGGCCTCCGGGCGGGTCAGGCGAGGGACGTCGTCAGGCGACGTCCTCCTCGGCCATGAGGTTGCGCGTGCGGTTCGGGTCGAGCGGGACGCTCGGGCCCATGCTCGAGGTCACGAACGCCTTGAGCACGTAGCGGCCCTTGGACGCGGCCGGCTTGAGCCGGAGCACCTCCTCCAGCGCCGCGGCGTAGTTCTCGACCAGAGCCTGGTCCTCGAACGACGCCTTGCCGATGATGAAGTGCAGGTTCGCGTGCTTGTCGACGCGGAACTCGATCTTGCCGCCCTTGATGTCCGTGACCGCCTTCGCGACGTCCATCGTGACCGTGCCGGTCTTGGGGTTCGGCATGAGGCCGCGCGGGCCGAGCACCTTGCCCAGGCGACCGACCTTGCCCATGAGGTCCGGGGTCGCGACCGCGGCGTCGAAGTCGGTGTAGCCGGCGGCAACCTTCTCGATGAGCTCGTCGCCGCCGACCTCGTCCGCGCCCGCGGCGATGGCCTGCTCGGCCCGCTCGCCGACGGCGAAGACGAGCACGCGCGCCGTCTTGCCGGTGCCGTGCGGGAGGTTGACCGTGCCGCGGACCATCTGGTCCGCCTTGCGCGGGTCGACGCCGAGGCGGAAGGCCACCTCGATGGTCGCGTCGTACTTGGTCACCGAGGTCGCCTTCGCGAGCCGGATCGCCTCGAGGGGGGCGTAGATCCGCGTGCGGTCGATCTTCTCCGCGGCGGCGCGGTACGCCTTGCTGCGCTGTGCCATCTGCTCTTCTCCTTGTTCTCAGCAGTCGTGGTCCGGGCCAGCGCCTGGCCCTGCCACTGCGTCCGGACCGGTCAGTCCTGGACGGTTCCTTCGTCGTCCACGAGCTGCGGTCCTCGCCCTAGGGCAGGACTCGCTTCGCGTCGTCCTACTTCCGGGCCGAGGTCCTCACTCCTGGACGGTGATGCCCATCGAGCGGGCCGTGCCCGCCACGATCTTCATCGCGGCCTCGACGTCGTTGGCGTTGAGGTCCGCGAGCTTGGTCTGGGCGATCTCGCGCACCTGGTCCTTGGTCAGCGAGGCGACCTTGGTGGTGTGCGGGGTCGGCGAGCCCTTGGCCACGCCGGCCGCCTTCTTGATGAGCTCCGCGGCCGGCGGGGTCTTCGTGATGAAGGTGAACGAGCGGTCCTCGTAGACCGTGATCTCGACCGGGATGACGTTGCCGCGCTGCGACTCGGTCGCCGCGTTGTACGCCTTGCAGAACTCCATGATGTTGACGCCGTGCTGACCGAGCGCCGGGCCGATCGGCGGGGCGGGGGTCGCCGCACCGGCGTTGATCTGGAGCTTGATCAGGCCGGCGACCTTCTTCTTCGGGGGCATGATGCCTTCCGTTCGGTTCGTGGGCCGACGCCGTGGGCGATGACCCGGTTGCAGTGCCCGGCCGCGGACGCGGTCGGGCGGGGCGTCCGACTCAGATCTTGGCGACCTGGTTGAACGACAGCTCGACCGGGGTCTCCCGGCCGAAGATCGAGACGAGCACCTTGAGCTTCTGCGCCTCGGCGTTGATCTCGGAGATCGTGGCCGGCAGCGTGTCGAACGGGCCGTCGGTGACGGTGACGGACTCGCCGACCGTGAAGTCGACGTCGATCGTCTTCGCGGCCGCGGCCTTCTGCGGCGCGGCGGCCGGCGCGAGCGTCGGCGCGAGCATCGAGAAGACCTCGTCCTGCGTCAGTGGGACCGGCTGGTGCGTGTGCCCGACGAAGCCGGTGACGCCCGGCGTGTGTCGGACGGCACCCCACGACTCGTCGGTGAGGTCCATCCGCACGAGGACGTAGCCCGGGATCCGCACCCGGCGCACGACCTTGCGCTGGGCGTTCTTGATCTCGACGACCTCTTCCATCGGGACCTCGACCTGGAAGATGTAGTCCTCCATGTTGAGGCTCTGGATGCGGTTCTCCAGGTTCGCCTTCACACGGTTCTCGTAGCCCGCGTAGGAGTGGATCACGTACCAGTCGCCGGGGAGCCGGCGCAGCTTCGTCTTGAACTCCACGACCGGGTCCACGACCTCGTCGGTGGCCTCATCGGCCGCCTCGGCCGCCTCGGCCTCCGGGGCCGCCTCGGCCGCGGCGGACTCGTCCACCGGCTCCGCGGCGGTCTCGGCGTCGGCGACCAGCGCCTCGTCCGTGCCGTCCTCGGGCAGCGTCGGGTCCTGCTCGAGCGGCTCCAGCGACTCCTGGGACACGAGGTGAACCTGCTTTCTGTCTGCTTGTCTGCGGTGCTTGCGGTGGGCGTGCGGGGGTCGGGCGCCGGACGCGTCAGCCGTCAGCCTCCGAACACCGCCCGCGTGAGCGAGCCCACACCGAGGTCGACCAGCGTCACGAACGCCATCACGGCGGCCACGAACACGAGCACGGCCGTCGCGTAGCCGATCAGGTCCTTGCGGCTCGGCCGGACGACCTTCTTCAGCTCGGCGACCACCTGACGCACGAAGCGGGCGAGGCGCGCGAAGACACCGGGCTCCTCGGCGGCCTTCTTCTTCCCACCGGGGCGCGGCGCAGGGCGCCGGGTGCTGTCGGCGCCCTGGGCGCCTGCCCGAGCGGAATCGCTCACGTCTCGTTCCCAACGTCGAAGTGGTCGCCCGGGCCGGGGCGCCGGGGCGAAGCCCCCGCCCGGCGGACGGATGCTCAACGCAGGGCAGGAGGGACTCGAACCCACAACCGCCGGTTTTGGAGACCGGTGCGCTGCCAATTGCGCCACTGCCCTTCGGAGACCCGCCGCCATCGTCCCGCCGCACCTCAGGGGCACGCCGAAGCATGGCGGACGGACCACCAGCGGTCGAGTGTACGGGGTCGTGGGCCGTGCGGTCGAACGGGCTCCGCACCCACGTTCGCGGCGCCCCCGGGCGAGCCGGGTGCCCACGATGAGAACTCACTCGGCAGTGCGTGGCCACTCTGTCAGGATTGCCGCGTGAGCCAGCCCAGCGCAGCCGGCGTCCCGGCCCCCGCCCCTGCCCGCATCTCCCCGCGCATCGCGCAGATCGCGGAGTCGGCGACCCTCGCCGTCGACAGCAAGGCCAAGGAGCTCAAGGCCGCCGGCCGGCCCGTCATCGGGTTCGGCGCGGGCGAGCCGGACTTCCCGACGCCGCAGTACATCGTCGACGCCGCGATCGCCGCCTGCTCCGACCCCGCGACCCACCGGTACACGCCCGCCGCCGGGCTGCCCGCGCTGCGCGAGGCGATCGCCGCGAAGACGCTGCGGGACTCCGGCTACGCGGTCTCCCCCGCCCAGGTGCTGGTGACCAACGGCGGCAAGCAGGCGGTCTACGAGGCGTTCGCGACCGTCGTCGGGCCGGGCGACGAGGTGCTGCTGCCCGCGCCGTACTGGACCACCTACCCCGAGTGCATCCGCCTCGCGGACGGCGTGCCCGTCGAGGTGTTCGCCGGCGCCGACCAGGGCTACCTCGTCACCGTCGACCAGCTCGAGGCCGCGCGCACCGAGCGCACGAAGGCGCTGCTGTTCTGCTCGCCGTCGAACCCGACTGGTGCCGTCTACCCCCGCGAGCAGACCGAGGCGATCGGCCGCTGGGCGCTCGAGCACGGAATCTGGGTGATCACCGACGAGATCTACGAGCACCTCACCTACGACGGCGTGGCCGCCACGCACATCGTCGAGGCCGTGCCCGAGCTCGCCGACACCTGCGTGGTCCTCAACGGCGTCGCCAAGACGTACGCGATGACCGGGTGGCGCGTGGGCTGGCTCATCGGCCCGGCCGACGTCGTCAAGGCCGCCACGAACCTCCAGTCGCACCTGTCGTCGAACGTGGCGAACGTCTCCCAGCGCGCGGCCCTCGCGGCCGTGACCGGTGACCTCACCGCGGCCGCCGAGATGCGCGAGGCCTTCGACCGCCGCCGGCGCACCATCGTCGCGATGCTGAACGAGATCTCCGGCGTCGTCTGCCCGGTGCCGCAGGGCGCGTTCTACGTGTACCCGAGCGTCGAGGGGATCCTCGGCAAGACGATCCGCGGGCGCACGCCGACGACGTCGGCCGAGCTCGCGGCGCTGATCCTCGAGGAGGCGGAGGTCGCCGTCGTGCCGGGCGAGGCGTTCGGGCCGAGCGGCTACCTGCGGCTGTCGTACGCGATGGGCGACGACGACATCGTCGAGGGTGTGGGGCGTCTCCAGCGCCTGCTGGCCGAGGCGCGGTAGCGACCGGTGGAGGCTCGCGTCCACCGGTCGGTGGACGTCAGGTCCCGACTGCCGGTGCTGTCGGTTGGGTGAGCCCGCCGACCACGCTGGGGGCATGACCTCCTCATACCCCGCCGATCCCACGGCGCCCGCCATCAACGTGCGGGACCTGCACAAGCGCTACGGCGACAAGCGCGCCGTCGACGGCCTGGACCTCGTCGTCGAACGCGGCGAGATCTTCGCCGTGCTCGGCCCCAACGGGGCCGGCAAGACCACGACCATCGAGATCCTCGAGGGCTTCCGCCACCGCGACAGCGGCCTGGTCCAGGTGCTCGGGGAGGACCCGGGTGTCGCCGGGCGCGCCTGGCGGAACCGGATCGGCGTCGTCCTGCAGAGCGCGAGCGACCAGGCCGAGCTCACGGTCGCCGAGCTGGTGCGGCACTTCGCGCGCTACTACCCCGACCCCCGGGACCCCGAGGAGCTCATCGACGCCGTCGGCCTCACCGAGAAGGCCGGCACGCGCACGCGGCAGCTCTCGGGCGGCCAGCGGCGGCGGCTCGACGTCGCGCTCGGCATCGTCGGGCGGCCCGAGCTGCTCTTCCTCGACGAGCCCACGACGGGCTTCGACCCGGAGGCGCGCCAGTCGTTCTGGGAGCTCGTCGAGGGCCTGCGCGACGGCGGCACGACGATCCTCCTGACGACGCACTACATGGACGAGGCCGAGCGCCTCGCGGACAGGTGCGCGGTCGTCAAGGACGGCTGCGTGGTCGCCCTCGACGCCCCGTCACGCCTCGGCGACCGGGCCGCGCGCAGCGCCGTCGTGCGCTGGCTCGAGGACGGCGTGGTGCGCGAGCACGCGACGGACAGCCCGACGGCCGTCGTCGGGTCGCTGGCGGCGCGCTTCGCCCCGGGCGAGGTGCCCGGGCTCGAGGTGCTGCGCCCGACGCTCGAGCAGGTCTACCTGAGCCTCATCGCCGACGCTGGCGACGACGCCGCAGCGGCACCGTCCGCACCAGCCCTCGCCGCTGCCGCGGCCGCGTCCGTGAAGGAGTCCGTCCGATGACCGCCGTGACCGCACCCACCACCCCGACCGGGCCCGCCCGTACGGCCGCGCGTCCGGCGCGCCTGCCGTCCGCGCTGTCGGTCGCCGGCGACCGCACGGTCATCGAGCTCAAGCAGTTCTTCCGCGAGCGCGACGCCGTGGTCTTCATCTTCGCCTACCCGATCATCATGCTGGCGATCTTCGCCACGGTGTTCGGGGACAGCGAGATCGACATGGGCCCGGGGCCCGACCTCGACTTCGCGACGTACTTCCTGCCCGGGATGATCGCCACCGGCCTGCTGCTGTCGACGTTCCAGAACCTGGCCATCGGCATCGCGGAGGAGCGGGACGCCGGCGCCCTCAAGCGGCTGCGCGGCACGCCGATGCCGCCGTCGGCGTACTTCCTCGGCAAGGTCGGCTCGGTGCTGACCACGAGCGTCGTGCAGGTCGCGCTGCTGCTCACGGTCGCCCAGTCGATGTTCGGCGTCGAGCTGCCCACCGACGCCGGCCGCTGGTGGACCTTCGCCTGGGTGATGGTGCTCGGTGTGGCCGCGGGCGCGATCTGCGGGGTCGGCTTCTCCTCGCTCCCCCGGTCGGCGCGCTCGGCCAACGCGGTCGTGACGCCCGTCGTGCTGGTGCTGCAGTTCATCTCCGGCGTGTTCTTCCAGTACGACTCCCTGCCCGGCTGGATGCAGGACGTCGCGGCGCTCTTCCCGCTGAAGTGGCTCGCGCAGGGCATGCGGTCGGTCTTCCTGCCCGACGAGGCCACGGCCCTGGAGCCCGTGGGCTCGTGGGAGCACGGACGCACCGCGCTGGTGCTGGGCGCCTACCTGGTCGTCGGGCTCGTCGTGGCCCTGCGCACCTTCCGGTGGCGCCGGCGGGACGACGGCTGATCGCGGGCAGACCGGGGAACGGATCACCGAGCCGATGACGATGACGCCCGGCAGCCACATCCGGGACGATGCCGGGATGGACCGCGAGCTCCGCACCTACCCGTGGCCCGGCCTGTCGGCGACGCCGGCCCGGGGCGGACCGGACTGGCGGCGGCCGGCCGCCGCCCGCGAGAG
>JAEZBT010000182.1 GCA_023426865.1 Actinomycetes bacterium | reverse complement strand
ACGCTGGACTGCGGGACCGGCGGCTGGCCGGCCGTCGTGGTCGCCGGGGGCATGCCACCGGTGGCGGGCGCGGTGCGCTGCCGCTGCGGGAGGCCGGATGGCGCGGCCGGAGCGGGCTGCTCCTCCTCCTGCCGGCGGCGGGGGCTCAGCGGCGTGGACACCTGGATGACCGGCGGCTGCCACACCTCCTCGGCACCGGAGAGCGCCGCGCCCGCGAGGGCGTCCGGGCTCGGCGCCAGCGGGATGGCGGAGGCGGCGGCGGAGTTCCCGGCGGACATGTCCCACGCCGGGGCGCCGTCGGTGTGCGAGCGGCGCTTCGGCAGGCCGGTCTCGGTCGTGCCCTCGACGAGGGCCGCGATGTCGACCTCCTCGACGGGGTTCTCGACCGAGCCGAGAGCGCCGGCGGCGACGTCCTGCACCACGTCCGGTACGGGGGCGTACGCGGCGTCGTGCACGACGGCGGCCGCCTCCTCCGGGAGGACGAAGCCCTCCACGCGGGCCGGCGCGGCGGTCGGCGGCGTGATCGGGATGGCGCCGGGGTTCACGAACAGGACGAGCGGCATGCGCACCGTGACGAGCGTGCCCTTGCCGTCCGGACCGGTGCTCATGTGCACGGACGCGCCGAGGCGCGCGGCGATGCGTCCGACGACGTAGAGGCCGAGGCGCTGGGCGCCGAGCACGTCGCTCGCGGACGAGGTCTCCAGGCGCGAGTTGGCCTGGTTGAGCTCCTCCGGGGTCATGCCGAGGCCCTGGTCCTGCACGGTGATGATGACGGCCGTCTCGTCGATGCCCGTCGACACGTGCACCGGGGTGCCCGGGTCGGAGAACACGGTCGCGTTCTCGAGGATCTCCGCGAGCATGTGCGCGGTCGGCAGGGCGGTGTGGCCGAGCATCAGCGGGTCGACCGGGAGCTCGAGCTGGATGCGCTCGTAGTGCTCGATCTCGGACGACGCGGTGCGGATCACGTCGGAGGTCGGCAGCGGCTCGCGGAGCCGGCGGCCGGTGTCGATGCCCGCCAGGACCAGGAGCGACTCGCTGTTGCGGCGCATACGGGTGGCGAGGTGGTCGAGCCGG
Organism: Actinomycetes bacterium; assembly: GCA_023426865.1. Classification (GTDB taxonomy): domain Bacteria; phylum Actinomycetota; class Actinomycetes; order Actinomycetales; family Cellulomonadaceae; genus Actinotalea. Next base: position 1,950 of record JAEZBT010000182.1, on the reverse strand, counting down.
AACAGGTCGGCCAGCGTCTTCGGGTCCTCCTCCGAGCGCTCGAGCGCGTCGATGAAGGACAGCTGCCGGTTGAGGAGGACCTGGTCGCGGCGGGCCACGTTGACGAACATCTCGGCGATGGACGCGCGGAGGGCGGCCTGCTCCTGGGCGACCTCGATGGTCGTCTGGTTCACCTCGTTGAACGCAGCGGCCAGGCGGCCGATCTCGTCGCGGGACTCGATCGGGATCTTCGTCAGGCGCAGGTCGGGGCCCTGACCGGGGATGGCCACCTGCTCGACCAGGTGCGGCAGCTCGTCGCGGACCGTGCCGGCGGCTTCCGTCAGGCGCCGCACCGGACGGACGATCGCGCGGGCGATCGACAGCGCGATGACGACGGAGAAGATCACCGCGAGGGCGGTGACGGAGATCGACAGGGCCGCCTCGCGGAGAGCGGCGTTGGCGACGGCCGTCGACCGGGCGGACGCGCGGTCGTCGACCGCTCCCGCAGTGTCGGAGAGGTCCTCCAGCTCGCTGTCGGCGCCGGCGACCCAGTCCGTCGGGGTGATGGACTCGGCGATGGCGATCTGGGCGACACCCGCGGCGTCGAGGCGGCTCAGGGCACGGCGGGACGCCCCGAAGTCCTGGGGGGCGCCGGTGACGAGGATCGATTCGGTGATGGCGTCGTCGGGGTCGAGCCCGATCGTGTTCAGGCGGCCCACGACGTCGTTGCGCAGGTCGTCGTTCTCGTTGATCGACTCGGCGAGGCTGTTCAGTGCAGCCGGGTCGGGCTGGCCGGCCTGCACCAACGCCAGGATCTCGCGGCCGAGCACGCGCTCGCGCTCGTAGGCCTCCTGCAGGACGCCGAGGTCGCCGCCCGCGGCGACGATGACCGCGAGCTGGCGGTCGGCGAGGCCCTGTGAGACCTCCTCGGGGAACTGCGTCACCGACGAGAGGACGGAGTCGTACTGCTGCTGGATGACGGTCATGGCGACCTGGCCGCCATCGGCGAAGTTGCGCGCGGAACGAAGGATGCCCAGGACGCCGGCTACGCGGTCGAACGCAGCCTTGATGGTCGGGTCGAGCGCATCGAAGTCGACCTTGTCGGTCGCCGAGGCGAAGCGGTTGGCGGCCGTGTCGGCGTCCTCCCGCACCTCCTCCACGGAGGTCGCATCGGTGCCTGCGAGGGAACCCATCTGCTCCAGGGTGACGGAGCGCTCCTCCTGCAGCGCGCCGGCCAGCAGGCGGCTCTGCTCGAGGGCGCCGAGGACGTCCTGCACCGCCCGGCTCGAGCGCACGTCCTGCACAGCCTGGTAGGACACGAGTCCCGCGAGGCCGAACAGGACGAGCACAGGCACGGACAGGGCCGCGAGGACCTTGCCCCGGATGCCCAACCTGCGAAGCATGGCGTCTCCTTCACTGTGCGGAGGCTGCGCATCCGCCGCACACCGTGCTGGACCCCGGTGGCGTCCACGTCGGCCGTCACCGTTGGATCAGCATCGGCGTGCACGTCGCCCGGCATTAGGCCGTTCGGGCATTCAGGTCGGCCCCGCACACGATATCTGCCCTTTTTCACCCGCCTGCAACACTCTTGACCGTGCAGGTCATCGGATTCACCCACTCCGGCGGACCGCAGGTGCTCGCGATTCGCCACGAACCGGACCCCGGACCGCCCGCCGGTGACGACGTCGTCCTCGAGGTCGCGGCCGCGGGCGTGAACCGCGCCGACGTCCATCAACGGGAAGGACGGTACCCCCCGCCGGCCGGTGCACCCGACTGGCCGGGCCTGGAGGTGTCCGGGACCGTGCTCGCCGCGGGGCCCGACGCGCGGTGGTCCCCCGGCGACCGCGTGGTCGCGCTGCTCGACGGCGGCGGGTACTCCGAGCGCGTCGTCGTGCCCTCCCCCCTGCTCCTGCCGGCGCCCGACAGCGTGCCCCTGCCCGACGCCGCGGCGCTCCCCGAGGCGGCCTGCAC
>JAEZBT010000122.1 GCA_023426865.1 Actinomycetes bacterium | reverse complement strand
AGGTGGTCGCCGGCCACGTCGCGTGCCTGACGGCCCGCGCGCCGGGCCGGCACGTCGGCGAGCAGGAGGCGCTCGACCAGGCGTTCGTCCGGGCCTGGGCGGGGACGCTCGGGCGGATCCATGCCGCGACGCGCACATGGACCGGCGGGGGCGCGCTGCGCGACTGGCAGGACGAGCACGACGGCTTCCGGGCCACGTGCCGCGACGACGCGATGGCGGCTCTCTGGGCCGAGCTGCACGAGCGCATGACCCTGCTGCCCACCGACCCGGACGGGTACGGCGTCGTTCACAACGACCTGCACCACGGCAACCTGCTCCTGGCCGCGGACGGCGAGCTGACCGTCCTGGACCTCGACGTCGCGTCACGGCACTGGTACGCGACGGACCTCGCGATCCTCCTGGTCCACCCCCTGTGGTCCCTGCGCGGCCATCCGTCGGACGCCCGGCGCTTCGTCGACACCGCCGTCGAGGCGTACCTGGCCCGGTACCCGCTTCCCGCGGCCCGCCTCGAAGACGTCCCGCTGCTCGCGCACTACCGGATGGCCCTGTTCGTCCTCGCCATGCAGCAGGAGCTCGACGGCGGGCGACCGCCCGACTGGCTGCGCGAGCTCCGCGCGCAGCTGCTGACCCGGCGACCGCTGCCAGGCCTGGAGGCCCTCACGGACCTGGGCGCCCTCGCCTGACCCGGCGCAGCACACGCACCGTCAGGTGCACTGGTTGTGCGCGCGGACCCGTCAGGCCGACGATCCCACAGACGGCTCACAGGTGTCCCACAGCGAACAGGATCCGCGCGGGTCGACAATGACGCGCATGGACCCTCGCGCACAGGCACGCCCGGAGAGCGCTGCGGGCACCACGCCCCGCCTCGTCCGTGACGACGGGTCGCCGGTACGCGTGCTGGTCGTGGACGACGAGCCGATGCTCGGGGAGCTGCTCGCGACGGCCCTGCGGTACGAGGGCTGGCAGGTCGAGGCCGCACTGACCGGCCGGGCGGCGATCAGGGCCGCCGCGACGCTCGACCCCGACGTCGTCGTGCTGGACGTGATGCTCCCCGACATGTCCGGGTTCGACGTCCTGCGCCGGCTGCGCGAGGCGCGTCCCCGCGTCCCGGTGCTCTTCCTCACGGCGCGCGACGCCGTCGAGGACCGCATCGCCGGGCTGACCGCGGGCGGCGACGACTACGTGACCAAGCCGTTCAGCCTCGAGGAGGTCGTGGCCCGGCTACGTGCCCTGCTCCGGCGCGCGGGCGCGGCCGCGGCCGAGGAGGACGCGCGGCTCGTCGTCGGCGACCTCGTGCTCGACGAGGACAGCCACGAGGTCTTCCGGGGCGGGGAGGAGATCCGCCTCACCGCGACCGAGTTCGAGCTGCTCCGCTACTTCATGCGCAACCCGCGCCGCGTGCTGTCCAAGGCCCAGATCCTCGACCGGGTCTGGCACTACGACTTCGGCGGGCAGGCGAACATCGTCGAGCTGTACGTGTCCTACCTGCGGCGCAAGATCGATGCCGGCCGTGCCCCGATGATCCACACGCTGCGCGGCGCGGGCTACGTGCTCAAGCCGGCCGGCCAGGGCTGACGTGCGCACACCGGCACGCCCGAGCCGCTGGCCACTGCGGTGGCGCCTGGTCGCGCTCGTGCTCGTGCTGCTCGCGGCGGTGGCGACGGTCATCGGGGTCGCGTCCACGGTGGCCCTGCGCGACTCGCTGGTCACCCAGCTCGACGGCGAGGTCCGGGACGCGAACCGCCGGAACCTGACGGGCCCGGGCGGAGAGCTCGAGGGCCCCGGCCAGCGCGTCGGGACGGCCCGGGTCGTCATCGACGGGTCGGCGTACGCGGGCGTCTACATCACCGCGGACGCGACGATCGCCCGGTTCGAGCCCGCGGAGGTCGAGGAGGTCCTCCAGCAGCTCGACGGCGTGCTCCGCGAGGTCCGGACGGTGTCCGTGCCGGGCCTCGGTCAGTACCGCATGGTCGCCGAGCTCGCACCGGACGGACGCGTCGTCGCGACCGGCCTTCCCCTCGACGAGCTCGAGCAGACGCTCACGCGGCACGTCGTCACGACGGCTCTCGTCACCCTGGCGGGCCTGGCGGTGATCGGACTGCTCGGCACGCTCCTCGTCCGCCGCGAGCTCCGCCCCCTCGCCCGCGTGGCGGCGACCGCGAGCGCCGTCGCCAGCACCCCGCTCGACCGGGGCGAGGTGGCACTGGGAGCCCGCGTGCCCGACGGCGACACCGACCCGGCCACCGAGGTCGGCCGCGTCGGGGCGGCGCTCAACCAGCTCCTCTCGCACGTCGAGCACTCCCTGGCGGCGCGGCACCGGTCGGAGACCCAGGTGCGCCAGTTCGTGGCCGACGCGAGCCACGAGCTGCGCACCCCGCTCGCCTCGATCCGCGGCTACGCCGAGCTGGTGCGCCGCGTGCCCGACGACGTCCCCGCGGACGTCGTGCGCGCGATGGACCGGGTGGAGTCCGAGGCGCGCCGGATGACGTCCCTGGTCGAGGACCTGCTGCTCCTCGCGCGCCTCGACGCCGGCCGGCCGCTCGACCGAGGGCCGGTGGACCTCGCGTCGCTGGCCGCGGACCTCGTCGCCGACGCGCACGTCACCGGCCGCGACCACGTCTGGCGCCTCGAGATCCCCGAGAGCGCGGAGGACCTCGTCGTGACCGGCGACGACGCCGCGCTGCGCCAGGTGCTGGCGAACCTGCTCGCCAACGCCCGCGTGCACACCCCCGCGGGGACCACGGTGACGACGTCGGTCACCCCGGGCGCGCCGGGGACGGTCACCGTCACCGTGCGCGACGACGGCCCCGGCATCGACCCCGACCTGGTCGGGCGGCTGTTCGACCGGTTCGCCCGCGGCGACGCCGCACGCTCCCCCGGCACGGGCACGGGGCTGGGTCTGTCCATCGCCCAGGCGGTCGTCGACGCGCACGGCGGCACGATCACCGCGGACGGCACGCCGGGCGCCACCACGTTCACGGTCACGCTGCCGGTCGCCGGGCCCGCACCGCGGCCGCCGGAGGAGGCGCCGGCCGCCTAGTTGTGATGTCCAGGGAGGTTGTCCCGCCTGGCGGCGGTGAGTCGGCCTGACAGTGAAGGCCCCCGGTTGTGAAGTGGAGCTGTCTAGTTCACCGCTTCACTGACCGGAGGCCTTCGTGTCCCACGCTA
>JAEZBT010000101.1 GCA_023426865.1 Actinomycetes bacterium | reverse complement strand
GGCTCCGGGCGCGCGCCCGGCCCGGCGCCGTCGCGGTAGACGTCGAGGAACAGGTCCTCCAGGTCACGGTCCTTCGCCTGGAGGCGCACGAGGTGGTGGCCGAGGGCCGCGCGCAGGAGGGGCTGCGGGTCGCCGTGCAGCCGGCACGTGACGGTCGTGCCGGACACGACGAGGTCCTCGCACCCCGGCAGGTGCCCGAAGTCCCCCGGGAGCACCGGGGAGGCGAACCGCAGCATGACGTCCTGCCCGGCGTGCTCGCGCAGCGCGACGACGTCGTCCACGTCGACGATCCGGCCCTCGCGCACGATGGCGACCCGGTCGGCGAGCTCCTCGACCTCCGCCAGCACGTGCGAGGAGAGGAACACCGTCGCGCCGCGCGCGTGCGCCTCGTCGACGAGCGCGCGGAACTCCTGCTGGAGCAGCGGGTCGAGGGACGACGTCGGCTCGTCGAGCACGAGCAGCTCCGGGTGGTGCATGAACGCCTGGACGAGCGTGACCTTCTGCTTGTTGCCCTTCGACAACGCGCGCAACGGTCGGGTCAGGTCGAGGTCCAGGCGGCGCGCCAGCGGCACCACCTGGTCCGCCCCGACGCCGCCGCGCAGCCGCGCGAGGTAGTGCAGGTACTCGCCGGCCGTCTTGCGCTCGGGCAGCCCGAGCTCGCCGGGCAGGTACCCGATCCGGGCCCGCAGACCCGTCCCGCCGACGCGCGGGTCCTGGCCGAGCACCTCCACCCGCCCGGCCGTGGGCCGCAGGAGGTCGAGGAGCAGCCGGATGGTGGTGGACTTGCCGGCGCCGTTCGGGCCGAGGAAGCCGAACACCTGGCCGCGGTCGACCTCCAGGTCCAGGCCGTCGAGCGCCCGCACGCGCCCGTAGTCCTTGACCAGGCCCTCGGTACGGATGGCGGCGGTCATGCGCACCCCCCGGGCCGCGCCGTGCGGTCGCCTTGCTGGTGCCCGCGGGCGGACGACCGTCGGGCACGGCGACGAGCCCAGTGCTCCACGGTCCTCGCGGGTCCCCGCGCAGGTCAAGCGCCCCTACCCGCCCGCACCACGGCGCCCGGCCCCGGCTAGGCCGTTCGGGTGACGACTCGCGTCGGTCGTGATCGTGATCCGCAAACGCCGGACGGCACGCGCGGTCAGCCGCCACGATGGTCGAGTTCGCGCCCCGGCGCCCGTCCCCGAACAGGAAGGCCCCATCCATGGCCACCGCATTCCCGCCCCCGCCCGGTGACGGCTCGCAGCAGCCTGCCCAGTACCCGGCACAGCAGCAGTACCCGCAGGCACCCCAGGGTCAGTACGCCCCGGCCCCCGGCTACGGCCAGCCGATGGGCGCGCCGCCGAGCAAGAGCAACGGCATGGCGATCGCCGCGCTCGTCCTCGGCATCATCGCGCTGATCACGGTCTGGCTGCCGCCGCTCGCGATCGTGCTGGCACTCGTGGCCGTGGTCCTCGGCTTCCTCGCCATGCGCAACGTGCCCGTGTCGGGCGGTCGTGGCCTCGCGCTCGGCGGCATCATCACCGGCGGCCTCGCGCTCCTTGCCTCGATCATCCTGCTGATCCTCACCGTGCTGGTCTTCAACGCCGCAGAGGACGAGATCGACAACTGGGACGAGGAGTGGCAGCAGGAGCTCGAGGAGCTCAACGAGCAGCTCGAGGAGGACCTGCAGAACCTCGACACCGAGGGCTGATCTCCCCCCGCACCACGCATCGTCGGCGGGTCCCCCGAAACGGGCCCGCCGACGGCGTTCAGGCCGTCGCCACCTGCGGCGTGCGCCGACCGAGCCAGAACATGACCCCGCCGACGACGACCGTCGCCGCGCCCGCGCCGAGCATGCTCGCCCGCGCGCCGACCAGGGCCACGACCGTCGCCCCCATCGCCAGACCGACGAAGTTGCCGGCCTGGAGCACGCCGCTGACCGCGGAGAACACGCGCCCGCGCGCGGCGTCGTCGGTCCGGGACCGGACGAGCGCGTTGAGGCAGACGCGCTGCGCGGTGTTCGCCGCGCCGCCGATGAGCCAGCCGATCCCGACGGCGACGATCGAGACCACCGAGCCGGCGGCGACGAGCGCGAGCCCCACCGCGACCGTCGTCCCGGCGAGCCACCGGGACAGCACCGCGTCCCCGAACAGGCGGCCGGCGTACCAGCCCCCGACGACGCCCGCCGCCGGCCACAGCGCGGTGACCAGGCCGTACGCCGACGCGGAGGCGCCGATGTCGTCGAGCACGTAGAAGACGTCGGCCACGTTGACGAGCACGCTGATGAGCGTGGCGACGCCGAGCCCGGACACGCCGACGAGGAGCAGGCGGTCGGCGCGGATGCGCGCGAAGCCGAGCCACATCGAGTCGTCGTGGCGCGCGGCGTGCGGCTCGGGCACGCGCTGCGTCCGGATGAACCCGACGGCCACGGCCATGACCACCGACGTCCCGGCTGCGATGAGGAGAGCCGTGCGCTCGGAGGTCGCGTCCACGAGGACGCCCGCGACGGCGAACCCGGCGAGGAACCCGGCCTGCGAGATCATCGAGTACCAGCCGTAGGCCTTGGTCGCGCGCTCCTCGCCGGAGACCCGCGGCAGCAGCGCGGCGATGACCGGGTTCGCGACCGCCGCGCCCAAGCCCAGCAGTGCGAGCGAGCCGATGATGACCGCCTCGCCGCCGGAGCGGACGCCGAGCAGGCCGCAGAGCAGCAGGGCGACGGCCTGCAGCGTGATGGCCCCGAGCAGGAGCGGTTGCGGAACCTGTCGACGATGCGCCCGACGACCGGCGCGAGCAGCACGATCGGCACCAGCTCGCCGGCCCACGCGGCGGCGATCCAGCCGGGCCCGGCCGGCTCGAGGTGCACCATCACCGCGAGGAGCGCGAGCGAGCCCCCGATCGTCGACACGGCCGCGCCGGCGAGCAGGAGGCCCAGGTCACGACGGCGTGCCGCGGGGCTGAGGGCGGGGACGACGTCGGTCACGGTCCCTCAGCCTGCCACCGGTGGCCGGATCGATTCGAACACCGGGCGAGTAGGGGCGATCCGGACACCGGCACGCCGGACACACCTGCCCGGCGCCAGGCCCGAGTGGTCGGCCCGGACGGCCCTTGTGGCGGGAGGTGCGGGAGATACGGGTGAGACGTCACACCAGTCCCAGCAGACCCACGCGTCACAAGCACCGTCCCGGCGGGCCAGGGAGTCGGACGCGCGGCTTCGGGTCCGCCCGCGCCGGCGCGCCACCGACGCCGGCGCACCACCGCCCGCTCACTCCGGCGGCAGCGACCACTCCTTGGGCGGGGTCGGCGGCGCCATCCGGCCCCGCAGCACGAAGACGAGGGTCGGCACGACCAGGACGACGATCGCGATGGCGACGAGCAGGGGCATGGCTTCGACGACCGCCCCCAGGCTCTGGAACGCCGCGATGAGGACGACGACGCCGAAGACCCAGCCGACGGACCAGAGCACCGGAGTGAGGCGCGCGCCCCGCGGGAAGAGGCGCCGCGCCGCAGAGACGAGCATCGAGAACCACACCAGGCCGCCCAGACCCACGGCGACGAGCGAGCCCAGCACGACGACGAGCGCGCCGCCCGGCCCCTCGGCGCCGCTGGCGACCGCCTCGGTCAACGCGAGCCCGGCCCCGGTCACCACGACGCCACCCACGGCGGCGCCGAGCGGCCCGAGCGCGAAGCGGGTGGTGTCGTTCACGCGGCCTCCACGGCTGGACGGGTAGCCACACGCTGCCACACCGACGACGCCGAAGCCCTCCCCCGGCGGGCGGCGCACCGATAGTGTGCGGCCACACAGCCACAGGTCAGGGGTACGCATGGTCACGTTCTTCATCGTCGGTGGCGTGGGGCTGCTCCTGCTCCTCGTGTCGCTGGTCCTGGACGACCTGCTCGACCTGGGCGACGGCCCCGTCTCCGGGACCTCGCTCGGCGCCGGCCTCGTCGCGTTCGGCGCGCTCGGCTCGATCGTCAAGGTCAACGGCCTGGCCACCGGCTGGGCCTACGCGGCCGCCGCCGTCTTCGGCGTGCTGGTGGTGCTGGGCGTCCAGGCGGTCGTCAAGCGGCTCCGCGCGTCGGAGGACGGCCAGCCGCGCGTCCTGGTCGGCGTGCACGGCACCGTCATGTCGACCATCGGCGCCACGGGCGGCGAGGTCAGCCTCGACGATCCGCGCGAGCTCGAGCGGCGCCTCGCCTGGGCTGACACCCCGATCGAGGTCGGGACGCGCGTCGTCGTCCTCGAGCAGTCCGGCAGCCGGGTCAAGGTCGCCCCGGCCGACTGATCGCCCTCGTCCCCACTCCGCACGACCGTCCACCCGCACGACAGCCCACCGGAGGAAACCCGATGCCGGACCTCGACAACATCGCCTCGGACACCGTCACCATTCTCGGCGTCATCGCCCTGATCCTCGTCGTCCTGGCGCTGCTGGCGTTCGTCGCCCGCCGCATCCGACGGGTGCCCCCGAACGAGGCGCTCATCATCGTCGGCCGCGGTGCGGGCCGGGCCGCCGCAGGCGAGAGCGGGCAGCGCGTCGTCGTCGGCGGGCGGGTGTTCGTGTGGCCGATCCTCCAGCAGGGGTTCCCGATCTCCCTCGAGCAGCGGCAGATCGGCATCACCGTCGAGGGCGTCGACAAGAACCGCATCAAGATCGCCATCAAGGCGTCCATCAACTTCAAGGTGCGGGGCGACGAGGAAGGCGTGCGGCGCGCGGCCCAGCGCTTCCTCTCCCAGCAGCAGACCCTGACCGACATCATCAAGGAGTCGCTCGAGGGCTCGCTGCGCTCCATCGTCGGCGACATGACGATCGAGCAGATCATCTCCGACCGGAAGGGTCTGTCCGACCGCGTCGTCGAGTCGACGAAGATCGACCTCGCCGAGCAGGGCCTCCAGGTCGACCTGCTCAACATCTCCGACATCTCGACGCCGGGCTCGGACTACCTCGCCAACCTCGGCCGCGCCGAGGCCGCACGCGCCCGCCAGGTCGCCGAGGTCAGCGAGGCCGAGGCCCGACGCGTGTCCGAGTTCGCCGTCATCGAGGCCGCCGAGCAGATCGCCGAACGGCAGAAGGCCCTCGACCTGAAGAAGGCCGAGATCAAGGCCCAGACCGACCGCGCGAACGCCGAGGCCGAGGCCGCGGGTCAGCTCGCCCGCGCGGAGCAGGACACGATCGTCGCGGGCAAGCAGCGCGAGGCGCTCGCCGAGCAGGCCCGCGTGACCGAGGAGCAGCTCGACATCGACGTCCGCAAGCCCGCCGAGGCCCAGGCGTACGCCGAGGTCCAGCGCGCGACCGCCCAGCGCGACGCCGCCAACGCCGCGACCGAGGCCGACGCATTCAAGCGGACGACCATCGCGACCGCGAACAAGACGGC
>JAEZBT010000072.1 GCA_023426865.1 Actinomycetes bacterium | reverse complement strand
CAACGGTAGCGGCCAGGTGGTCGCCGCGGGCAGCCGCGAGGCGCTCGCCGCGTTCGCCGCCGCGCCGCCGGCCCGCGCCCGCGTCATCCCCCTGCAGGTGGCCGGCGCGTTCCACACGCCGTTCATGCAGCCCGCACAGGAGGAGTTCGCGCCCGTCGCCGCCTCCTGGGACGCGTACGACCCGGTCCTGCCGCTGCTCTCCGACGCCGACGGCGCCGCGTACCCCGCGCACCACGGCTGCCCGTTCGGGCGCGGCCGGGAGGTGCTGCACCGGCTCGCGGAGCAGGTCGTGGCGCCCGTCCGCTGGGACCTGTGCCAGCAGACCCTGGCGGCCATGGGCGTCACCGGCCTGATCGAGCTGGCCCCGGCCGGCGTGCTCACCGGCCTCGCCCGCCGCGGCCTGCCCGGCGTCGAGACGCTGGCCCTGTCCACCCCCGACGACCTCGAGGCCGCACGCGACCTCGCCGGCCGCCACACCGCCCGGCGACCCGAGGAGGCACCGCAGTGACGCGCCCGACCCTGAACCAGAGCTCCGGACCGGCGCACAGCCGGATCCTCGGCATCGGCGGCGTCCGCGGCGACCGGGTCGTGACGAACGACGAGATCGCGGGCCCGATCGACTCCTCGGACGAGTGGATCCGGCAGCGGACCGGCATCGTCACCCGCACCCGTGCCGGTGAGGACGTCGACGTGGTGGACCTCGCCGAGGGCGCGGCGCGCGTCGCGATCGAGAACGCGGGCCTCGCGCCGGCGGAGATCGACGCGGTCATCGTCGCCACGACCACGTACTTCCACCAGACGCCGTCCGCGGCCGCCGTGCTCGCCGACCGGCTCGGCGCCCTGCCCGCCGCGGCCTACGACCTCTCGGCCGCGTGCGCCGGCTACACCTACGGCATCGGGCAGGCGGACGCCCTCGTGCGGGCCGGTGCCGCGCGGCACGTCCTCGTGGTCGGCGCCGAGAAGATGAGCGACTTCGTCGACCCGACCGACCGGTCGATCTCGTTCCTCCTGGGCGACGGCGCGGGCGCGGTCGTCGTCGGGCCGTCCGACACCCCGGGCATCGGCCCGACCGTATGGGGCTCGGCGGGCCAGGGCCGGCTCATCCGGCAGACCGCCTCCTGGAAGGAGGCGTTCGCCCGCGGCGGCGAGTGGCCGACCCTGCGCCAGGAGGGCGCGAGCGTGTTCAAGTGGGCCGTCTGGCAGATGGCGCCGATCGCGGAGAAGGCCATGGCCGCGGCCGGCGTCACCGCCGACGACCTCGACGCGTTCATCCCGCACCAGGCGAACATGCGGATCATCGATCAGATGGTCAAGCAGCTCCACCTGCCGGAGCGCGTCGTCATCGGCCGCGACGTGGCCGACACCGGCAACACCTCGTCCGCGTCCGTCCCGCTCGCCGCGGAGCGCCTGCTCCGCGAGGGGCGGGTCCCCAACGGCGCGCTCGCGCTGCAGATCGGCTTCGGCGCCGGGCTGGTGTACGCAGCCCAGGTGGTCGTGCTTCCCTGAACCGCCCGGGCCCCGACGGGTGCCCGACAACCCCCGGGCACAACGCCCACCACGATGAGGAGAGAACCGATGGCGTACAGCGAGCAGGAGATCCTGGCCGGCCTGGCGGAGATCGTCAGCGAGGAGACCGGACTGCCGACCGACTCCGTCTCGCCGGAGAAGTCCTTCACCGACGACCTCGACATCGACTCGCTGTCGATGATGACGATCGTCACCCTGGCCGAGGAGAAGTTCGCCGTCCGCATCCCCGACGACGAGGTCAAGAACCTCGCGACCGTGGGCGACGCCGTCTCGTTCATCGCCGGCGCCCAGGCCTGATCCGTCCCGGAGCGTCCGGCGGCCGCGCCCGGCCGCCGGAGGCTTCCGGCACCCCGCAGGAGGAACCGTGACCGCACCCGAGGTCGTCATCACCGGACTCGGCGCGACGACGCCGCTCGGCGGCGACGTGCCCAGCACGTGGGCCGCCGCGCTCGCCGGCGAGTCCGGCGCGCGGACGTTCGACAGCGACTGGGTCGAGGCCTACCAGCTGCCGGTGACGTTCGCCGCGCAGCTCCGCGTGGACCCGTCGCAGGTGCTGTCCCGGCCCGAGATGAAGCGGATGGACCCGTCGGCCCAGTACGCGATCATCGCGCTGCGCGAGGCGTGGGCCGACGCCGGAGCCCCCGAGGTCGAGCCGACCCGGCTCGGCGCCGTCGTGTCGTCCGGGATCGGCGGCATCTGGACGATCCTCGACGCCTGGGACACGCTCCGTGAGAAGGGCGCACGTCGCGTCCTGCCGATGACCGTCCCGATGCTCATGCCGAACTCCCCCTCGGCGTACGTCGGGCTGGAGGTCGGGGCGCAGGCCGGCGCGCACGCGCTCGTCTCCGCCTGCGCGTCGGGCGCCGAGGCGATCGGCTACGCCGCGGAGATGATCCGCACGGGGCGGGCGGACGTCGTCGTCGCGGGCGGGACCGAGGCCGCGATCCATCCGATGCCGATCGCGGCGTTCGCGGCGTCGCGCACCCTGTCGACGCGCAACGACGACCCCGCTGCCGCCTCGCGGCCCTATGACGTCGAGCGGGACGGGTTCGTGATCGGCGAGGGTGCGGGGATCGTCGTGCTGGAGAGCGCGGCGCACGCGGCCGCCCGCGGCGCCACGGTCCATGCGCGCATCGCCGGTGTCGGCCTGTCGGCCGACGGCTACCACATGACCTCCCCCGAACCCGAGGGCCGCGGCCAGATCGCCGCCATGCGCCGCGCGCTCGAGGACGCGGGTGTCACGGCGGCGGACGTCGCGCACGTGAACGC
>JAEZBT010000099.1 GCA_023426865.1 Actinomycetes bacterium | reverse complement strand
GCTCCGACGCGGCCGAGGCGCAGGTGGCCGCGGCGTCCGCGCAGGTCGACGTGGCGCAGGCCGCCGCGGACGCGGCGCAGGCGCAGATGGACGCGACCACGCTGCTGGCGCCGGCCGCGGGCCTGGTGACAGAGGTGAACCTCGAGGTGGGCGACGTCGTCGCGGGCGCTGGTGGTGGGTCGGCGCCGTCGGCGGGTGCGACATCCGAGACCACGAGCGGCGCCCAGGTCGTCATCGTCGGCACCGACAGCTGGACCGTCGACGTCACCGTCGACGACTCCGAGGTCGCGCTCATCGAGGTGGGCGACCAGGCCGAGCTGACGCTCGAGGACGCCACCGACCTGGTCTTCGGCACCGTCGCGGAGATCGGCCTGGTCTCCACGACCACCGGGGGCGTCGCAGCCTTCCCCGTGACCGTCGAGATCACCGGCCAGCCCGAGGGCGTCTACGACGGCGTCGCCGCGGACGTGGAGATCGTCTACGAGCGGCGCACCGACGTGCTCACGGTGCCGTCCGCCGCCGTGCGGACCGTCGACGGCGCATCGGTCGTCACCCAGCTCGATGCAGACGGCAACGAGGTCGAGACGGCAGTCACCGTCGGCGAGACCGTCGGCGACGTCACGGAGATCACCGACGGTCTCGCGGAGGGCGACGAGGTCGTCGTGGCCGTGGTGACGCGGACGAACGACGGCGAGGACAACCCTCAGCAGGGCGGGATGCAGTTCCCCGAGGGCTTCGACCCGAGTCGGATGCAGCTGCCCGAGGGCTTCGACCCGAGCCAGATGCAGCCCCCGGGCCAGCGGGGCACCGATGGCTGAGCCGACGCGAGAGCCGGTCATCGCGCTGCGGGGGGTGGGCAAGACCTACCGCACCGGCTCGCTGGAGTTCGAGGCGCTGCGCGACGTCGACCTCGACATCGGTGAGGGCGAGTACGTCGCCGTCATGGGTCCGTCGGGCTCCGGCAAGTCGACCCTCATGCACATCCTCGGCTGCCTCGACACGTGCACCGCGGGCACCTACCGCCTCGCCGGCGAGGACGTGGCCGCCCTGGACGAGGAGGACCTCGCCGAGATCCGCAACCGCCGGATCGGCTTCGTCTTCCAGCAGTTCAACCTCCTACCGTCCCTGCCGGCCTGGCGCAACGTCGAGCTGCCCCTGGTCTACGGTCGCGTCCCGGCCGCCGAGCGCCGGGAGCGGGCCGTGGCTGCCCTGGAACGCGTGGGACTGGCGGACAAGCTCGACAACCGGCCCGGCGAGCTCTCCGGCGGGCAGCAGCAGCGGGTCGCGGTGGCGCGCGCCTTGGTGGGCGAGCCGGCGCTGCTCCTGGCCGACGAGCCGACCGGCAACCTCGACTCGACGGCCACGGCCGACGTCCTCGGCCTGCTCGACGAACTGCACGCGCAGGGTCGCACGGTCGTCCTGATTACCCACGAGGCCGACGTCGCCGCGCACGCCAGGCGGCGGGTGCGGGTGCTCGACGGCCGGATCAGCACGCACCCGGTGCCCGTACCCGTGCCGACGGCGGTGGCCCCGTGAGCTGGAGCCAGACGCTGCGGACGGGTCTGGCGGCCGTCCGCGCGCACGCCATGCGCTCGGTGCTGACGGTGCTCGGCATCCTCATCGGGATCGCGGCCGTGATCCTCACGGTGGGCCTGGGCCTCGGCACGCAGCAGGACGTCAGCGCGCAGATCAGTGCGCTGGGTTCGAACCTGCTCATCGTCACGCCGGGCTCGAGCACCGACGCGGAGGGCTTCCGCGGCGGGTTCGGCTCCGCCGCGACGTTGACCAGGTCCGACGCCGCCGCGCTCGCCTCGCCGGTGAACGCGCCCGACGTCGCCGGAGTGGCGCCCGAGAAGTCGGCGTCGCTCTCCCTGGAGACGAGCGAGACCAACTGGACCACCGAGGTCGTCGGGACCACCGAGGACTGGCCGGGCGTGCGCTCGCGCGAGCTCGCCTCGGGCGCGTTCTTCACGGCCGACGACGACGCGGCCATGGCGCACGTCATGGTCCTCGGGCCCGAGACCGCCACCCAGCTGTTCGGCACGACCGACGCCGTCGGGCAGACGGTCACCGTGTCCGACCAGACCTTCACGGTGGTCGGCGTGCTCGCCGCCGAGGGCTCCGCGAGCGGCACGAACCTCGACGACGTCGCGCTGATCCCGCTGACGACGGCCGCCGAGCAGGTGGTCGGCGGGTTCGACCGGAACGCGGTCTCGACGGTCTACGTGCAGGCGGCCTCGGGCGACCGGCTCTCGGCCGCCAAGCAGGAGGTCGAGGCGACCCTGCTCGCGCTGCACGGCATCGCCGACCCGGACGAGGCCGACTTCACGGTGGACAGCCAGGACTCGCTGGTGAGCACGGCCACCGCCGTCTACCGGACCCTCACCGTGCTCCTGACCGGCATCGCGGCGCTCTCGCTGCTGGTCGGCGGGATCGGCGTGATGAACATCATGCTGGTGTCCGTCACCGAGCGGACCCGCGAGATCGGCCTGCGCAAGGCCCTCGGGGCGCCGCCGCGGGCCATCCGGCGGCAGTTCCTCGTCGAGGCCGCCGTGCTCGGTCTGGCGGGCGGCCTGCTCGGCGCCGTGCTCGGCGTCGTCGCGGCCCGGGCGCTGCCCGGTGTGCTCGGCACCTCGATCGTCGTGTCCGGCGCGGCCGTGGCAGGGGCCGTCGCGACCGCCCTCGCCGTCGGCATCACGTTCGGCGTGTACCCCGCCACGCGCGCCGCGCGCCTGGCCCCCATCGACGCGCTCCGCAACGAGTGACGTCCACGACCGTGAGGAGATCCCCGATGACGAACGCGCGTCGCGCCGCCCTGCCGGGCTCGCTCGCCCTGGTGGCCGCGCTGGCCC
>JAEZBT010000322.1 GCA_023426865.1 Actinomycetes bacterium | reverse complement strand
GGCCACGACGCCGTCGGCCCGGGCGACCAGGTGCGCCGTGCCGGCGAGCGCATCGGGCACCGTGGCCGCCGACGTGACGTCGCGGCCCGGGTCGCCCCCGAGGTCCTCGTCGAGCGCGCGCACGACGGTCGCGCGGAGCCAGTCGGCGTCGAGCGCGAGGTCGCGGTCGAGGTCCCCATCCACGGGGCGACCCTAGTCCCCCGAATACCCCCTAGGGTATGATGACGTCCGAGCGAAGGGACACGCCATGACCGTGACGCGCCTGCGGGTGCCGCACCGAGGACCTGGAGCCTGGCAGGCTGCGGGCCGGAGCGTGACACCATGACACCCGACACCAGACCGGACACGACGCCGGACGTCACGCCGGACGTGGCGGGCGTCGCCGGACCCGAGGGAGGACGCGGGATGCAGCTCGACCCCGAGGAGATGACGTCGGTCATCAACCGTCTCCGCCGCGCCCAGGGCCAGATCGGCGGGGTCATCAAGATGCTCGAGTCGGGCGCCGACTGCGCCGACGTCGTCACGCAGCTGTCCGCCGCCTCCAAGGCCGTCGACCGGGCGGGCTTCTCGATCATCTCCACCGGCCTCGAGCGGTGCCTCACGCAGGGCGAGGAAGCCGCGGGCATCGACCGCGCGAAGCTCCAGAAGCTCTTCCTCTCCCTCGCCTGAGCCTGCGAGAGCCCGCTAGCGTGAGCTCAGGTGACGCTCGGCGCGCGGCCCGCGAGTGGGACGCGCGGTACGCCGGCGGCCCGATCTGGACGCGGGCGCCGAACGTCTGGGTCCGCGGCGCCGTGGAGCCGCTCGCGCCCGGGCGCGCCCTCGACCTCGCCGCAGGCGACGGGCGGCACGCACTCTGGCTGGCGTCGCTGGGCTGGTCCGTGACCGCCGTCGACATCTCGCTCGAGGGGATGCGCCACGGCACCACCCTCGCCCGGACGCACGAGGCGGAGCTCACGGGGGATGTCGCCTGGGTGGTCGCCGACGCCAGGACGCCCGTGGTCGGACCCGGCTCCGCCGATCTCGTCGTCGTCGCGTACCTGCACCTGCCGGCGGACGACCTCAGGACAGCGCTCGGCCACGCGGCCGACGCGGTCGCCCCCGGTGGACGGGCCGTCGTCGTCGGGCACGACGTCCGCAACCCTGCCGAGGGCACGGGCGGTCCGCAGGACGTCGCCGTGCTCACCTCGACCGACCTGGTGGCCACGGCTCTGCGGCGCCACGGACTCACGGTCCGCGAGGCCCGCGTCGCGGCGCGCGAGGTCCCGGGCGCGACCCGCGCGGCCCTCGACACCGTGGTCGTCGCCGTCCGGGAGTAGGACCGGGGTCCTGCGGGAACAAATACCCCCCGGGGTATATTGATCCTCATGAGACGGGTCGCCGGCGCGGCCCCCGGGCGTAGCGTTCACGATCATGGACGGCGGCGCCCGGAGCACACACCCTGACGTGAGGAACACATCATGCGGATCGTCGTCGTCGGTGGGGTCGCGGGTGGCATGAGCGCCGCCGCGCGTGCCCGCCGCCTGTCGGAGCACGCCGAGATCGTCGTGCTGGAGCGTGGCAGCTACGTGTCGTTCGCGAACTGCGGCCTGCCGTACCACGTGAGCGACGAGATCCCTCGTCGCTCGTCGCTCCTGGTCCAGACGCCCGAGGCGCTCCGCGCCGCGCTGAACCTCGACGTACGCACCGGCAACGAGGTCGTCGCGATCGATCCGACACGCCGCACCGTGACCGCCGTGCACACGACCCCCGAGGGCAGCGAGGAGTACGTCCTGGAGTACGACGCCCTGGTCCTCGCCCCGGGTGCCGCCACGGTCCGCCCGCCCATCGCCGGTCTCGACCTCCCCCAGGTGCACACCATGCGCACGGTGCCCGACGCCGACGCCCTGCGCGCCGTGGTCGCCGACGGCGCGCGCTCGGCCGTCGTCCTCGGCGCCGGCTTCATCGGGCTCGAGGTGGCCGAGGCGCTGCGCAGTCGCGGCCTCGAGGTGGACCTCGTCGACCTCGCGCCGCACGTCCTGCCGCCGCTCGACGACGAGCTGGCCTCGCTGCTGGACGCCGAGCTGCGCGGGAACGGGATCCGGACGCACGTCGGGGTCGCGGCGGAGGCCATCCACGCGACCGGTCCGCGCGCCGGAGAGGGCGAGAGCACCGACGCCGACGACGCGCCGAGCGTCGAGGTCAGCCTCTCCGACGGCAGCACCCTGGCGGCCGACGTCGTCGTCCTCTCGGTCGGCGTGCGCCCGGACAGCCACCTCGCGGCCAGCATCGGCCTCGACCTCGCGCCCGGCGGCGCCGTCCTCGTCGACGGTCAGCAGCGCACCTCCGACCCGCACATCTGGGCCGTCGGCGACGCGACCGCCGTCCGCAACGCGGTGACCGGCACGGTCGGGCCCGTGCCCCTCGCCGGTCCCGCGAACCGCCAGGGCCGCCGTGCCGCGGACTCGATCCTCGGTCGCATCACGCCCGAGCGCGAGGCACGCGGCGTGCTCGGCACCGCCGTCGTCCGTGTGTTCGGGCTGACCGCCGCGATGACCGGTGCGAGCCAGCGCGCGCTCCAGCTCGCCGGCATCGAGCACCACACCGTGCATGTGCACCCCGGGCACCACGCGGGCTACTTCCCCGGTGCCGAGCAGCTGCACCTGATCGTCACGTTCGGCACCGACGGTCGCCTCCTCGGCGCCCAGGCCGTGGGCCGCGCGGGCGTCGACAAGCGCATCGACGTCCTCGCGACGGCGCTCGCGGCCGGGATGACGGCCGACGACGTCGCGGAGCTCGAGCTCGCCTACGCCCCGCCCTACGGGTCGGCCAAGGACGCCGTCAACATGGCCGGCTTCGTCGCGCAGAACGTCCTCGACGGCACGCTGGCCCTCTGGTACCCGCACGACCTCGACACGGTGCTCGACAGCGCACTCGTCCTGGACGTCCGGTCCGCCAAGGAGTTCTCCGGCGGCCACCTGCCGGGGGCGCTGAACATCGCCCACACCGAGCTGCGCGGCCGCCTGGACGAGGTCCGCGTCGCCGCGGCCGGGCGACCCGTGCGGGTGCACTGCGCGAGCGGGTTCCGCTCCTACCTCGCCCACCGGGTGCTCGCGCAGGAGGGCTTCGACTCGGCCAACCTGTCGGGCGGCATGCTCACGCTCCGCGCGGCCCGGCCCGACCTGCAGCTCGTCCGGGACTGACCGCCGCCGGGCGTCCGGTGCCGGCCGGTGGGGTCAGGCGTCGACCGTGGCCGTGAGCGGCGCGCGCGTCAGTGCGAGGGTGCCGTCGGCGTCCAGCCTGGCCGCGAGACGCACCTGCCAGGCCCCGTCCGCGGCCGGGTGGTCCTCGCGGTAGTGGCCGCCGCGGCTCTCGGTCCGGGCCGACGCCGTCGCCGTGAGCACCGACGCGACCTGGTGCAGGTTCGTCGTCTCCCACTCGGCGGTCTGCGGCGAGGCCACGATCCCCGGCGCGGCGTCCGGCGGCGTCGGCACGGCGGCGTGGCCGGACGCGGCGGCGTCGAGGTCGGTGCCGGTCCGGATCACGCCCGGGCCCTTCTGCGCCAGGCGCTGGATGCGCGGGCGGGACGCTGCGGCGC
>JAEZBT010000278.1 GCA_023426865.1 Actinomycetes bacterium | reverse complement strand
GCCGACCACCAGGCCGCCGGGCGCGGCCGGGCCGGGCGCTCGTGGGAGACGCCGCCGGGGCAGGCGCTCACGGTCTCGGTGCTCCTGCGCCCGGACGTGCCGCCGCACGCGCTCGGGTGGCTGTCGCTCATCGGCGGGATGGCCGTCGTGCGGGCGCTCGCGGGCATCGGCGTCGAGGCAGTCCTCAAGTGGCCGAACGACGTGCTGCTGCCCGGCATCGGCACCGAGGACGTGCCCGGCTGGGGTCGTGACCGCAAGGTCGCGGGCGTCCTGGGCGACGTCGTCCCGGCCGCCCCCGGGGAACCCGTGGCGGCCGTCCTCGGCATCGGGATCAACGTCGGCCAGCGGCGGGGGACGCTGCCCGTGCCCACGGCGACGTCGCTGGCCGCCGAGGGCGTCGAGGTCGAGCGCGCCGACCTGCTCGCGCGGGTGCTGGTGGCACTCACCGATCTCGACGACGCTTGGCGCGCGGCCGGTGGGGATGCGGTCGAGGCGGACATCGCGGCGGAGTGTGCGGCGGTGTGCGCGACGCTCGGCTCTCCGGTGCGCGTGCTGTGGCCCGGCGGTGACGTGCTCGAGGGCGTGGCCGTCTCGCTGGGCGACGACGGTGCACTGCGCGTGTCCGACGCGTCCGGCCACGTGCACCTGGTCCTGGCCGGCGACGTGGAGCACGTGCGGGCCTGACCGTCCGTCACCGTCGCAAGGGCGGTCGTGGCGCGGCCGTGACACGGCCGTGACGTGGATGACCCACGTCACATCCGTGCGGCCTGCGGTCTAGCCTGGCCGGATGGACGAGGCAGCCGCGCCCGAGGCATCGACCCTCGCGCGGCTGGAGCAGCAGCTGCTCGGCGGGCCGCGTGTCCTGAGCCTGCGCGAGCTGGCCGACCGGCTCGGCGTCCCCGAGGCGCGGCTCGCCGCGTTCTGGCAGCCATTCGGCCTGCCGGAGGCGCCCGACGACCGGCTCTTCACGGAGAACGACGCCGAGATCGTCGGGCGTCTGCTGGCCGTGAGCGACGAGAACGTGCTGAGCCCGGCGGCCGCGTCGTCGCTGGTCAGGTCCGTCGCCCATCTGACCGACCGGCTCGCCGTCTGGCAGCTCGAGGCGATCGTCGAGCACGCGGCGGAGCGGTACGGGCTCGACGACGCGTCGGCCCGGCTCGTGGTCCTGGACCGGCTCGGCGATCTGGTGTCCCTGCTGCAGGACCAGCTCGTCCACTCGTGGCGCCGACGGCTTCTCGGGCACGCGGCGCTCATGGCGGCGCAGATCGCGACGGACGGCGCGGGACCGACGTCGTCCGAGCTGCCGCTCGCCCGGGCAGTGGGCTTCGCCGACATCGTCTCGTTCACCGCGCGGACGGCAGGCCTGGGGGCGGAGGCGCTCGCGGAGTTCGTGCAGACCTTCGAGAACCGGGCGCGCGACGTCGTCGCACAGGCCGGTGGCCGGACCGTCAAGACCATCGGGGACGCGGTCTTCTTCGTGGCCGACGACGCGCGGCGCGGGGCGGCCGTCGCGCTCGAGCTCGCCGAGGCTTTCCCGGCGGGCGGGCCGACGCCGGTCCGCGTGGGCCTGGTCTGGGGCCGGGTGCTCGCGCGGTTCGGCGACGTCTACGGGACCCCCGTCAACCTCGCGGCCCGGCTCACCGCCGAGGCGGAGCCGGGGGAGGTCCTCGTGGACGAGAGCACCGCCGAGTGGCTCGCCGCCGAGCCGGGCCTGCGGCTCACGCGTCTCGGCGAGCGCGACCTGGCGGGGGTCGGACCGATCGCCCCGTCGCGGCTGGTGCGCTCCTGAGCGCTCGCGCCGGTCCGGGCACCGGGTCGCCCGTCGCGGCTCAGCCGAGGTCGAGCGTCATGGGCACCTCGAGCTCGACTGGCTCGATCAGGTGCGGCCCGTCGTTTCCGACCGCGTTCACGTCCGTGGACACCGGCGTGGCGACGAGCGGGGGAGCGGGCCTGCGCAGCAGATCGATGACCCGGTCGGCGTCCGTGAGGTGCGGGTCGAGCCACGCGTCCCAGCGCGAGCGGTCGAGGATCACGGGCTGTCGGTCGTGGATCTCGGACAGGGCCGGGTCGTCGGTCGGGGCGCCCCCGGTGACGATCGTCATCGTCACGAGCCAGCGCTCCGGGTCGTCGTCGGCGCGGGCGGGGTCCCGCCAGAACTCGTACAGGCCCGCGAAGGCCAGCGGGCCGTCGTCGGCCGGGTGGATCCAGAACGGCTGCTTGGGCGGCTTGCGGCGGCGACCGGTGGGGCCGGTGACCGGCGGGGCGTCGTCGGGGGGTGCCTGCCACTCGTAGTAGCCCTCGGCCGGTACCAGACAACGACGAGCGACGACCGCTCGACGGAAGGCGGGTTTGGTCGCCAGCGTCTCGACGCGGGCGTTGATCATCCGGGAGCCGATGGACGGGTCCTTCGCCCAGCCGGGGACCAGGCCCCAGCGCGCGAGCCGCAGCGAACGACGCGCGTCCTCGGCCTCCGCCGCGTCCTCACCCGCTGCCCGCTTCGGCACGCGCTCGACGACGACGCGAACCGCGTCGGTGGGTGCGACGTTCCAGGAGGGCGGCAGGCCCGCGGCGTCCTCGGCGACGTCGGGCGGCGCGACGGCGAACTCGTCGGCGAGGTCCTGGGCGTCGCGGAAGGCCGCGTATCGGCCGCACATGGCTTCCAGTCTGCCGTTTCCGGCCGACACCGGCCGTGTGAATTCGGGTCGACGCTCGAAACGATGTGAACGGATACTCGTGTCATGGACGAGGACGGCGCCCGGACGGCTCGGACGTCGCGCGCGCCCGCCACGCCGCGCGGCGCCGGGCTCGTCCTGGTCATCGGCTCGCTCGCGCTGCTGCCCGCGGTGAGCACCGACATGTACCTGCCGTCGCTGCCGGAGGTCGCCGCCGACCTCGGCACGTCGCGCGCGGGTGCGCAGTTCACGATCACCGGGATGCTCATCGGGGGCGCCGTCGGCCAGCTCCTCGTCGGGCCGTTCTCGGACCGGGTCGGGCGGCGGCGGCCCGCGCTCCTCGGTATCGGGCTGCACGTGGTCCTGTCCCTGCTGTGCGTGGTGGCGCGCGACATCACGCAGCTCGCGGCTCTGCGGGTCGCCCAGGGGCTCGTGTCCGCGGGTGCGACGGTCGTCGCCATCGCCGTCGTGCGCGACCTCTTCCACGGGGCGGAGGCCGCGCGGCTGCTGTCGCGGCTCATGCTCGTCATCGGTGCGGCGCCGCTCCTGGCACCGTCGGTCGGCGGCTTCGTCGCCGTGCACTGGGGGTGGCGCGGCGTGTTCGTCACGCTCGCGGTGCTCGCGGCGGTGATCTGGCTGGTCACGCTGCTGTTCCTGCCGGAGACGCTGCCCGCGGACCGGCGCGCGACGCGCGGCCTGGGGGCCGTCGCCCGCGGCTACCGGGGCATCCTGCGCGACGGGCGGTTCCTCGCACTCGGTGTCATCCCGGGTCTGGGGATGGCCGTGATCATGGGCTACGTCGCGGGGTCCTCGTTCGTCTTCCAGGTCGAGCACGGGCTGGCCAAGCCCCAGTTCGCCCTGCTGTTCGCCGTCGTGGGGCTTGCGCTGGTGCTCGGGGCGCAGGCGAACGCGGCTGTGGTGCGGCGCGTCGGCCCGCTCCGGCTGCTGCGGGCCGCGCTCCCCACCGGCGTGCTGTTCGCCGCCGTGCTCGTCGTCGTCGCGGTCGGCCGGGTGGGCGGGCTCGTCGGGACGGTCGTGATGCTCTGGCTGACGCTCAGCACGCTCGGGTTCATCCAGTCCAACGCGTCGGCGCTGGCCATCTCGCGGCACGGGGAGCGCGCGGGCACGGCCGCGGCGGTCCTCGGCTTTCTGCAGGCCGGGGTCGGCGGGACGGTCAGCTCGATGGTCGGGCCGCTCGGCGGCGACACCGCCGCGATGACCGGCACGATCCTCGGCGCGCTCGCCGTCGGGCTGGTCGTGCTCGCGGTGGCCACGCCGGCGTACCGGCGCGGCGGGTGGCTCGCGGACGCCGAGGCGGCGCACGAGGGAGCGCCCGAACGCGCCGGACCGGGCGGTCGTACGCTGTCGCGGTGACATGGCGCGAGGTCGCGGCTGCGGTCGGGCTGCTCGGGGACGACGGGGCCGTGCGCCCGACGATCTTCGCCGAGATGTCCGCGCTGGCCGTGCGCACGGGCGCGGTCAACCTCGGCCAGGGCTTCCCGGACGTCGACGGCCCGGCGCACGTCGTCGAGGCGGCGCGCACGGCCCTGGCGGACGGGAGCAACCAGTACGCACCCGGCGACGGAGTCCCCGAGCTGCGCCGTGCGATCGCCGACCACCAGGCGCGCCACTACGGCCTCACGTGGGACCCCGACACCGAGGTGCTCGTGACCACCGGCGCCACCGAGGCGATCGCCGCGGCCGTGCTCGCGCTCGCGGGCCCGGGGGACGAGGTCGTCGTGCTGGAGCCCGCCTACGACTCCTACGCGGCGGTCGTCGCGATGGCCGGGGCACGCCTGCGGACGGCACCGCTCGCGCTCGAGCCCGGTGCCGGGGGAGCGGGCGGCACACCGGCCGCCCCGCGGTTCCGGCTCGATGTCGCGGCCCTGCGTGCGACGGTCACCGACCGGACGCGGGTCCTGCTGGTCAACACCCCGCACAACCCGACGGGCGCCGTCCTCACGCCGGCCGACCTCGCGGAGGTGGCCCGGCTGGCGACCGAGGTGGGCGCCGTCGTCGTGACCGACGAGGTCTACGAGCACCTGACGTTCGACGGCGTGGCCCACGTACCGCTGGCGACGCTCCCCGGGATGGCCGAGCGCACGCTGACGATCTCGTCCGCGGGCAAGACCCTGTCGCTCACGGGCTGGAAGGTCGGCTGGGTGACCGGGCCGGCCGCGCTGGTCACCGCCGTCCGGACGGTCAAGCAGTTCCTCACCTACACGTCCGGGGCGCCGCTGCAGCCCGCCGTCGCCGCCGCCCTGGTCGACGAGGACGGCCGGGTGGGCGCCTACGTCGCCGCGCTCCGTGCGTCGCTGGAGCACCGTCGCGACCTGCTCAGCGCGGGCTTGCGCGCGGCGGGCTTCGAGGTCGCGCTGCCGTCCGGCGGGTACTTCGTCGTGGCAGACGGCGCTCCGCTCGGGTTCGCCGACGGCGCCCGCCTGTGCCGCGAGCTGCCCGAGCGCGTGGGCGTCGTGGCCGTGCCCGTGGGCGCGTTCTGCCAGGCCGGTTCGCCCGCCGCCGAGCGGCTCCGGTCCTGGGTGCGCTTCACGTTCGTCAAGCGCGAGGAGGTCCTCCTCGAGGGCCTGCAGCGGCTCGGGCGGCTCGCCGACTGAGGTTGCTGCGCGTGCGTGCGGGCGCGACTGTCCACATCGCTTGCTCACAGGTGTGGAAAATGTCCCGGGTTGTCCGTTTCGGCCGGCCGGCACCTACTCCTCATCCACGCGGAGGAGCTGCGCGAGCCGCTGGGCGTCGAACGGCGCGTGCACCTTCACGTCGTTGTCGAAGTAGACGTACACGTCGGCGCGCTCGCGCCAGCCGCGGATGCGCTCGGCCCACCCGGCGAGGGCCGCGTCGTCGTAGCCGCTCACGTACAGCTCGGTGTCCCCGTGCAGCCGCACGTGCACGACGTCGCTGGTCACCTCGAGGATCATGGGCCACTTCCCGGCGGTGTCGGCCACGACGACGCCGATGCCGTGCGCGGCGGCCAGTGCGGTGAACTCGGGCGTCGCGAAGCTCGCGTGCCGGACCTCGAGCGTGTGCCGGATCGGGCGGTCGGCGTCGGCGACGGTCAGCGCCCGGCCCTCGAGCCGCGCGTCGTGCCCGGTTGCGAGGGCGGCGGCGGTCGTCGTCGTGCGGGGGAGGAGGCCGAAGAAGGCCGCGAGCCGGTCGGGGTGGAAGCCGAGCTGCGGCGGGAGCTGCCAGAGGACCGGGCCGAGCTTCGGCCCCAGGGCGAGCACGCCGGAGGCGAAGAAGTTGGCTACACCCTGCGCGGGCGCGCGCAGCTTGAGCATGTGCGTGACGTACCTGGGCCCCTTGACGGTGAAGACGAAGTCGTGGGGCGTCTGGCCCGCCCACGCGGCGTAGTACTCGGGCCGCTGGAGCGAGTAGAAGCTGCCGTTGATCTCCACGGTGTCCAGGCGCGACGCGGCGTACTCCAGCTCGCGGCGCTGCGGCAGGCCGGGCGGGTAGAACACCCCGCGCCAGGGCGCGTACCGCCACCCGCTGATGCCGACCCGGACCTCGCCCACGCGCAACGGTAGGGCTAGATCGCGGCGCTCCGCCGCTCGAGCAGCACGGTGTCCCGCCACGTTCCGTTCATCCGGCCGATGCGCTCGCGCGTGCCGACGACGCGGAACCCGTGCCGGGCGTGCAGGGCCAGGCTGGCCTCGTTCTCCGGGAAGATGCCCGTCTGCAGCGTCCAGACGCCCGCCGCCTCGGTGGACTCCACGAGGGCGGCCAGGAGCGCCGAGCCGACGCCGCGTCCTCGCGCCGCCGCCGCGACGTACACGCTCAGCTCGAGCACACCGGCGTACACGCACCGGTCGCTCACCGATGAGCAGGCGACCCAGCCCAGGACGGCCTGGTCGGCGTCGACCGCGACGAAGCGGTGTTCGGGTGTGTGCCCCGCGTCCCACGCGGGCCACTCGGGCGCCGTGGTCTCGAACGTCGCGTAGCCGGTCGCGATTCCCTCGGCGTAGATCGCGCGGACAGCTGGCCAGTCGGCGGGCGTCATCGGGCGGACCCGGACCTGCGTGCGAGCCGCGTCGGTGGTCGTCATGGGGTCATCGTGGCAAACGTGCGACGACCGGTCAGCCGACGGGCGGGTACGGCGCGGTCCTGAGCAGGCGCGCCAGGTGGGCGGTGTTCGAGGCGAGCGTCGCCGTCGTCGTGGCGACCTTCTCCGGAACCTCGTCGAGGTCCTTGTAGTCGACCGAGCCCATCGCCTCGCCGACCCAGTAGGTGACGGCGCCTGGCGCCAGCGTGAAGCCGACGTCGTTCAGGGCCTGGAACAGCTCCGCGCTCGTGTGGTGGGCGCCGTCCTCGTTGCCCACGACGGCGACCGCAGCCACCTTGCCGTAGGTGAGCATCCGGCCCTGGTCGTCGGTCTCGGCGAGCTCGGCGTCGAGGCGCTCGAGCGCGCGCTTGGTGACGCTCGAGGGCTGGCCCATCCAGATCGGCGTCGCCAGGACCAGGATGTCCGCGTCGAGGATCTGCCGCCGGATCGCGGGCCATGCGTCGCCGGACCCCATGTCCACCTCGACGCCGGGGCGGACGTCGTGGTCGGCGAGGCGGACCACCGTGCCGGTCACCCCGTGCTCGCCGAGCGCGTCCAGGACCTGGCGGCCCAGCAGCTCGCTGCTCGACGGCTCGGACGAGGACTTCAGGGACCCGACGAGGACGACGGCGGACAGGGCGGGCGCCGTGGGCACCGTGGGTGAGGTCATCCCTCATCGTGCGGGAGGCGGCGCGGGTCCGCGACCGGCGACGCCGCGAACCGGACCGAGCGACCTACCCGCCCCTCGCGCGGCCTCAGTAGGTTGTCGGTGTGACCACAGCACCCATCGACGCCACCTCGACCTCTGCCTGGGCCGCGCTCACCGCGCACGCCGACGCCCTCGCCCCGGACCTGCGCGGCTGGTTCGCGGCCGACCCCGACCGGGCCGCGCGCCTCACGCGCACCGTCGGCGACCTGCACGTCGACCTGTCCAAGAACCTCGTCACCGACGAGATCCTCGCGCTGCTGGTGCAGCTCGCGCAGGAGGTCGGGCTGGCCGGGCGCATCGAGGCGATGCTCTCGGGCGAGCGCATCAACGTCACGGAGGACCGTTCGGTGCTGCACACGGCGCTGCGCCGCCCTGCGGGCGCCCAGCCGCGGCTCGTCGTCGCCGGGCAGGACGTCGACGCCGACGTGCAGGGCGAGCTGGCCAAGGTCTTCGCGTTCGCCGACGCGGTGCGCTCGGGACAGTGGCGCGGCGTGACCGGCAAGCCGGTGGCGACCGTCGTGAACATCGGCATCGGCGGCTCGGACCTGGGTCCCGTGATGGCCTACGAGGCCCTCGCGCCGTACGTGCAGGCGGGCCTGCAGGTGCGGTTCGTGTCGAACATCGACCCGACCGACGTCGCGCGCACCGTGGCCGACCTCGATCCCGAGACCACGCTGTTCATCGTCGCGTCGAAGACGTTCGGCACCCTCGAGACCCTGGTCAACGCCCGGCTCGCGCGCGCCTGGCTCTGGTCGGCGCTGGCCGGGGCCGGCGTGATCGCCGACACGGACGAGGCGCGGGCCGACGCCGTCGCTCACCACTTCGTGGCCGTCTCGACCGCCCTGGACAAGGTCGCCGCGTTCGGCATCGACCCCACGAACGCGTTCGGGTTCTGGGACTGGGTCGGCGGGCGCTACTCGGTCGACTCGGCGATCGGGACCTCGCTCGCGATCGCCATCGGGCCGGACGGGTTCCGGGACTTCCTCGCCGGGTTCCACGCCGTCGACGAGCACCTCGCGACCGCTCCGTTCGAGCGCAACGTGCCCGTGCTCATGGGCCTGCTGAACGTCTGGTACGTGAACTTCCTCGGCGCGCAGACGCACGCGGTCCTGCCGTACGCGCAGCTCCTGCACCGGTTCCCGGCCTACCTCCAGCAGCTCACGATGGAGTCCAACGGCAAGTCGGTGCGCTGGGACGGCACGCCCGTCACGACCGACACCGGCGAGGTGTTCTGGGGCGAGCCCGGCACCAACGGCCAGCACGCGTTCTACCAGCTCATCCACCAGGGCACCCGCCTCGTCCCGGCGGACTTCATCGCCGTCGCGACGCCCGCGTACCCCCTGCGTGACGCCGATGGTGCGGGGGCGGATGTCCACGAGCTGCTCCTGGCGAACTTCCTCGCCCAGACGGCCGCGCTCGCGTTCGGCAAGACGGCCGACGAGGTCCGCGCCGAGGGCACGCGTGAGGACCTGGTCGCCGCGCGCGTCTTCGCAGGCAACCGCCCGACGACGTCGATCATGGCGCCCGCGCTGACCCCGTCCGTGCTGGGCCAGCTCATCGCGCTGTACGAGCACATCACGTTCGTCCAGGGCATCGTGTGGGGCATCGACTCGTTCGACCAGTGGGGTGTGGAGCTCGGCAAGAAGCTCGCGCTCGAGGTCGCACCGGCGCTCGCAGGCGACCCGGCGGCGCTGGCGGCCCAGGACGCCTCGACCCGGGCGCTGGTCGAGTACTACCGGGCGCACCGGCGCTGACGCGCGTGCGCACCGCGTCCCGGACGGCGGCCGGCGGGTGAGCG
>JAEZBT010000267.1 GCA_023426865.1 Actinomycetes bacterium | reverse complement strand
AGGTCGCGGTCGGCGCGGTGGCCCACGTGCGCCGGGCCCCGCGCTACCGCGCGTTCGCGCTCGCGGGGGCGCTCGCCGGGATCGTGGTGGCCGTGGTCGCCACGTTCGTCGTGGCGGGCGTGACGGGCCGCGACGCGGACGTCGGCGCCGCCGCGCTGTTCACCGGCCTGGGCGCTGCGGCGCTGGGCGCGATCGTCGGGGCGGTCGTCGCCGTGCTCCTCGACCGTCGCTCGTGAGGCGGTCGCTGGTCCGGCTCTCGGGCGCTCGTCGGGCGCTCGTCCGAGCGTCGTCGGGGCGTCGTCCGGGCGTCCACGGACGGGCCGGTCCCAGGTCGCGGGCGGGCTGGACGACGTCGCCGCGCCGTGTGACACCATGACGCCGTGGCCCGTGGCGACGGACGACTGAACCACGACCTGCTCCCCGGAGAGAAGGGTCCCCAGGACGCATGCGGCGTCTTCGGGGTCTGGGCTCCCGGCGAGGAGGTCGCGAAGCTCACCTACTTCGGGCTGTACGCGCTGCAGCACCGCGGCCAGGAGTCGGCGGGCATCGCGACGTCCAACGGCGACCAGCTGCTCGTCTACAAGGACATGGGGCTCGTCTCCCAGGTCTTCGACGAGACCGCGCTGAACTCCCTGACCGGGCACATCGCCATCGGGCACACGCGCTACTCGACGACCGGGGCCAACACCTGGGAGAACGCGCAGCCGACGCTAGGCCCGACGGCGGGCGGCACCATCGCCCTCGGGCACAACGGCAACCTGACCAACACCCACGAGCTGCTCGAGCTCGTCGCGGAACGGTACGGCGCGGCACGCCGAGGAGCGCTGGGCCGGTCGACGACGGACACGGCGGTGGTCACCGCCCTCCTGGCCGGCGACCCGGACCGGACCCTCGAGGCCACCGCGCTCGAGGTCCTCCCGCGCCTGCGCGGGGCCTTCTCGCTGGTCTTCATGGACGAGCACACCCTCTACGCGGCGCGGGACCCGCACGGGGTCCGGCCCCTGGTGCTCGGCCGGCTCGAGCGCGGCTGGGTGGTCGCCTCCGAGACCGCGGCGCTCGACATCGTGGGCGCCGCGCTGGTGCGCGAGGTCGAGCCGGGCGAGCTCATCGTGATCGACGCCGACGGCCTGCGCGCGCAGCACTTCGCCGAGCCCACGCCGAGCGGCTGCGTGTTCGAGTACGTCTACCTCGCCCGGCCGGACACGACGATCAGCAGCCGGTCCGTGCACGCGGCGCGCGTGGAGATGGGTCGCACGCTCGCGCGCGAGCACCCGGTCGAGGCGGACCTGGTCATCCCGGTCCCCGAGTCGGGGACGCCGGCCGCGATCGGCTACGCCGCCGAGTCGGGCATCCGGTACGCGCAAGGGCTCACCAAGAACGCCTACGTCGGGCGCACGTTCATCCAGCCGTCGCAGACCCTGCGCCAGCTCGGCATCCGGCTCAAGCTCAACCCGCTGCGCGAGGTCATCCGCGGGCAGCGGCTGATCGTCGTGGACGACTCGATCGTGCGCGGCAACACCCAGCGCGCGCTGGTCCGGATGCTGCGCGAGGCGGGCGCCGCCGAGGTGCACGTGCGGATCTCCTCACCGCCGGTCGAGTGGCCGTGCTTCTACGGCATCGACTTCGCGTCGCGCGCCGAGCTCATCGCGCCGGGCTTGACCCCTGAGGAGATCGGCCGCTCGATCGGCGCCGACTCCCTCGGCTACGTGTCGCTCGCGGGCATGATCGCCGCCACCGAGCAGCCGGCGTCGCGCCTGTGCACGGCCTGCTTCACCGGCCGGTACCCCATCGACCTCCCCGCGGCCCACCACCTCGGGAAGAACCTCCTCGAGCAGGCCGAGCTGCCGCTCGGCGCCCCCGAGGACGGCCTGTCCGCGCTGCTGCCCTCCGCGGGCGGCGCGACTGCCCTGGAGCGGCCATGACCAGCGAAGAGATCACCTACGCGTCCGCGGGCGTCGACACGGCCGCGGGCGACCGCGCCGTCGAGCTCATGCGCGACGCCGTGAAGGCGACGCACGGCGACCGGGTGCTGGGCGGCGTCGGCGGCTTCGCGGGGCTCGTCGACGCGCGGGCGCTGACCCGGTACCGGCACCCGCTGCTCGCCACCTCGACCGACGGCGTCGGCACCAAGGTGGCGATCGCCCAGGCCATGGACGTGCACGACACGATCGGCTATGACCTCGTGGGCATGGTGGTCGACGACGTCGTGGTGGTCGGCGCCGAGCCGCTCTTCATGACCGACTACATCGCGACCGGGCGCGTCGTGCCCGAGCGGATCGCCGCCGTCGTGCGGGGGATCGCGGAGGCGTGCCGGGAGACCGGGACCGCGCTCGTCGGCGGGGAGACCGCGGAGCACCCCGGGCTCATGGCGCCCGACGAGTACGACCTGGCCGGGGCGGTGACCGGCGTCGTCGAGAAGGACGCGCTGCTCGGGCCGGACCGGGTGCGCGCGGGAGACGTGCTCGTCGCGATGGCGTCCTCGGGGCTGCACGCGAACGGGTACTCGCTGGTGCGCGCGGTGGTCGCCGCGTCGGGCTGGGGGCTCGACCGGCACGTCGACGAGCTCGGCCGCACGCTGGGCGAGGAGCTCCTCGAGCCGACGCGCCTGTACGCCCGGCCGTGCCTCGACCTGGCCGCCGACCCGGCGGCGCGCGTGCACGCGTTCTGCCACGTCACCGGCGGCGGGCTGGCGGCGAACCTCGCCCGGGTGATCCCCGCGGGCCTGCTCGCCGAGGTGGACCGCTCGACATGGGCGGTCCCGCCGGTGTTCTCGCTCATCCGCGAGGTCGGGGGCGTGCCGGTGGCCGATCTCGAGGCGACCCTCAACATGGGCGTCGGCATGGTCGCGGTCGTCGACGCCGACGGCGTCGCCGCGACCCTGGCCGGGCTCGCCGCGTCAGGCGTGGCGGCGTGGGTGATCGGCCGCGTCACGCACGACGACGACGCGCACGAGGCCCATCGTCTCGTGCGCGGTACGAAGGGAGTCCACGGCGGTGCCGTGCTCCTGGAGGGTCACCACCCGGCGTGAGCCGTCAGCGACCGTCCTCCTCGTCGTCCTCGTCGGACCAGTCGTCTACCTCGTCCTCGTCGTCGACGGAGACGTCCTCGGTTGCGTGGGTGACGATGCCGCCGCCGGTCTTGAGCTCCTTCTCGAGGGCCCGGTAGTCCGTGGCAGGCGTGAAGTACTTCAGCTCACGGGCAACCTTGGTCTGCTTCGCCTTCTGACGGCCGCGCCCCATGGCATCGACCCCCTCTTACGTGGAAGCGGGGCGGCACCGTGCAGTCACGTGCGGCCCCGGGGTGCTTGGAATCGTCGTCGCAACGGTACATCGTGTCCGGGGCGCAGGGCGAGCCGCCCACCAGGTGACCGCGGTGACTCGATTCGCAGGATTAGGCGCGATCCGTGGTCCCGGACCGGTACAGCAGCGCTTTCCGCTTCGGCAAGGTGTCGGGCTTGCCCCATCCGCACCGGATCCGCACCTGTACGCCGGGTCCGTCCGCCCTTCGGCGTTCTGTACCGTGTGCACGAGTTCGGTCGGGCTGTGACAATGATGGTGCGCGGCGGCGTGCCACCTGGGAGAGCGGTCACCGCGCCCGAAGGAGGAGCCATGGACGCACGTCACAGTGAGCAGGACACGCTGCTCACCCCATCCGAAGTGGCCGCCCTCTTCCGCGTCGACCCCAAGACAGTGACCCGGTGGGCGAAGTCCGGGAAGATCTCGTCGATCCGTACTCTCGGCGGCCATCGGCGCTACCGCGAGTCGGAGGTCCGGCAGCTGCTGCGGGGCATCCCGGAGCAGCGGGACACGGAGGCCTGACGACCTCGTCGCGCGAGCGGCACCGCCACGTCCGATGCCCGCCAGCGCGAGCCGCCCTGCGCCCCGCAGAATGGCCGCATGACAGGAGCGGTGGACCAGCGACGCGCGGGCACCTTCCCGGACGCCGAGCTGGCCTACCGGGCGGTGAGCGGACGTGACCCGCGCTTCGACGGGCGGCTGTTCGTCGGAGTCCTCAGCACGGGCGTCTACTGCCGGCCGTCGTGCCCGTCGCGCACCCCGCGGCCGGAGAACTGCGTGTTCCACCGCAGCGCGGCCGCGTGCGTCTCCGCCGGTTTCCGTGCGTGCCGGCGCTGCCGGCCCGACGCCCAGCCCGGCAGCCGCGACTGGGACCTCGACGCCGACCTCGCGGGCCGCGCGCTGCGTCTGCTCGAGCAGGGCGTGGTCGACGTCGAGGGCGTGGAGGGCCTCGCCGCGCGGCTCACCGTGAGCCCGCGCCACCTGCACCGCGTCCTCGTCGCGCAGCTCGGCGCGCCGCCCGCCGAGCTCGCCCGCACCCGCCGGGCCCAGCTCGCGCGGATGCTCATCGACGAGACCGACCTGCCGCTCGCGCAGGTCGCCTTCGCGGCGGGCTTCCGCAGCGTCCGGCAGTTCAACGACGTCATGCGGGCGCACGTGGGCGCGCCTCCGTCGACGTTGCGGCGCGCGAACCGGGGGCGCGCGGGTCGCAGCGCCGAGGGGGGCGCGCTCGAGCTGCGGCTGCGCCATCGGGAGCCGTTCGACGCCGACGCCTGGCT
>JAEZBT010000092.1 GCA_023426865.1 Actinomycetes bacterium | reverse complement strand
TCTCCGGCCCGGGGTGGGCGGGCTCGGCCCCGACCGCGTGAGGCCGGTCGTCCCGGCTCAGTCCAGGCTGCCCAGCCAGGCCAGGAGCGCGCGCGTCGTCTCCTCCGGCGCCTCCTCGGGCAGGAAGTGCCCGGCGCCGCGTACCGACTCGAACCGGTAGGGCGCGCCATTGCCCCAGCTCGCGACGCTCACCGGGATCGCGCGGTCGGCCGCCCCGTGCACCTGGAGCACCGGCACGGCGATCGGCTGCCGCAGCGCGGCCAGGTACCGCTGCCCGTCGACGCGCGGCGTCGACCGGACCAGCCAGCGCAGGATCTCCATCACGGAGTGCGCGGCGAACGGGATGCCCGCGGCGTTCCGGTAGGTCTCGACGAGCTCGGGCGTCGCCCACCCGGGGGCGCCCCAGTCGTGCAGGACGCGCGCGACGAGGTCGCCGCGCACCATCCGCCGCTCCGGGAAGTAGGGGAGCTGCACGAACGCGAGCCGCCGCGCCGTCGTCCGCGTGACCATCGCCCGCATCACGGACGAGGAGTGCATGCGCAGCGGGTGCAGCGCCGAGAACGCGCCGACGGCACGGGTCACCTCGGGCTGCAGGGCCGCCATCGACCACGCCACGGTCCCGCCGATGCCGTGCCCGACGACGACCGCCTCCTGCGCTCCGAGCGACCGGATGACGCCCGCGACGTCCTGGGTGAGGGTCGCCATGTCGTAGCCGCTCGGTGGCTTGTCGGAGGCGCCCGTGCCCCGCAGGTCCATGGCGACCGCGCGGTACCCGGCCGCGCCGAGGGCCGTCAGCTGCTCGCGCCACGCCCACCACATCTGCGGGAAGCCGTGCAGCAGCACCACGAGCGGTGCCGGGGCGGCAGGCTCGGTGGTCGCGCCGGCACCCGACCCCGGCTGCGGCTCGACCTCCGCCACGTGGAACCGGGCCGCGTTGGCCGGGACGAACCGGTGCCGCCACGGTCCCGGCACGAGGACGGCGGACGGATCTGTCACAGGCCCCGAACCTACCCCTCGACGGCGTCCGCCCGAAGCGCGGCGTGGTGTCGATCGCGCCAGGCCAGCACGCTCGCGCCGAGGACGGCGGCCGTGAGCGAGCCGACGAGGATGGCAGCCCGGATGTGGTCGTCGCGCACGGTCCCCTCACCGAACGCGAGGGCGCCGATGAGGAGCGACACGGTGAACCCGATGCCGCCCACGAGGCCCAGCCCGGTGATGTCGGCCCACGTCACGCCGGGGGAGAAGCGCAGGCGCGTGGCCTTCGCGGCGATCCAGGTGGCGGAGAGGATGCCGATCGGCTTGCCGAGGACGAGACCGAGCGCGACGCCCTGGGCGACGGGGTCCCGAAGTGCCTCGCCCAGCACGGCCGGGTCCAGCGCGACCCCGGCCGCGAACAGCGCGAACACCGGCACGGCCACCCCGGCGGACAGCGGCCGCCAACGGTGCTCGAAGCGTTCGGCGAGCGACTGCTCGTCGTCGGGCGCGAGCGCGGGAACCGTGAAGCCCAGGACGACGCCCGCGATGGTCGCGTGCACGCCGGATGCGTGCATGACCCCCCAGGCGGTCACCCCGAGCAGGACGAGCACCCACGACGTCGTGGCCCGGCGGCGCACCAGCAGCCCGAAGACAGCGCACGTGACCAGCGACGCCGCGAGCCAGCCGAGCGAGATGTCGTCGGAGTACGCGACGGCGATGACGACGATCGCGAGCAGGTCGTCCACCACGGCCAGCGTGAGCAGGAACGCGCGGAGCGAGTTCGGCAGGTTGCGGCCGACGACCGCCAGCACCGCGACCGCGAAGGCGATGTCGGTCGCCGTCGGGACCGCCCAGCCGCGCAGGTCGCCGTCGACCGCGGCCGCGTTGATCGCGACGTAGATGAGGGCCGGCGCGACCATGCCGCCGACGGCCGCCACGATCGGGACGAGCGCGGTCGCGGGCCGCCGCAGCTCGCCGACGACCATCTCGCGCTTCAGCTCGAGCCCGACGACGAAGAAGAAGATCGTGAGCAGCCCGTCCGTCGCCCAGTGCTCGAGCGTGAGGTCCAGGTGCAGCGCGGCCGGCCCAACGACGGTCTCCCGCATCGCCGCGTAGCCGTCGCGCCACGGCGAGCTCGCCCAGACCAGCGCGACGACGGCGCCCGCGAGCAGCAGCGCGCCGCCGGTCTTCTCCGCCCGCAGCGTGTCGAGGAGGTTCCGCTCGCCGCCCGCGGTGAGCCGGCCGAACAGCATGCCCGCGGTCCCCTGGCGGGTGGCCGGGTGTCGTCGTGCGCCCATCACTCGGCCGTCGCGGGTGTCGCGCTCGCCTCGTCCTCGGCGGTGGCGCGGCGTTCGCGCGGGGGCTCGAAGCGGTAGCCCACGTTGCGCACGGTCCCGATGAGCTGCTCGTGCTCCGGGCCGAGCTTCGCGCGCAGGCGGCGCACGTGGACGTCGACCGTGCGCGTGCCGCCGTAGTAGTCGTAGCCCCAGACCTCCTGGAGCAGCTGCGCCCGCGTGAAGACCCGCCCCGGGTGCTGGGCCAGGTACTTCAGCAGCTCGAACTCCTTGTAGGTGAGGTCGAGGGGGCGGCCGCGGACGCGCGCGACGTACCCGCCGGCATCGACCGTGAGGTCGCCGGAGGAGATCTCCGCGAGCTCCTCGTCGGGCTCGTCGGCGGCGCCACGCTCGATGACGAGCCGCAGCCGCGCCTCCACCTCGGCGGGCGAGGCGTCCTCGAGCAGGATGTCGGACGCCCCCCACTCGGCCGTGACCACCGTGAGCCCGCCCTCGGTGAGGATGAGGACGAGCGGCACGCTCAACCCCGTCGCGCGCAGCAGGCGGCACGTGGAGCGGGCGGTCGCGAGGTCGCGGCGGGCGTCCAGGAGCAGGACGTCGGCGTCGGGAGCGTCCAGCAGCGCGGACGGCTCGACGGGCAGGACGCGGACCCGGTGGCTGAGCAGACCGAGGGACGGGAGCACCTGAGCGGAGCCCCCGGCGCTGGGTGTCAGCAACAACAGGTCTGCCACCGGCGGGCCTCCTGCGGGTCGGCTGCGGACAACCGTACCCCCAGCGCGCGCCGGTCACGGGCCCCTGTCCGCCGCCCGGGACCCCCGCGGTCGTGCGGATCTGGAACACTGCGTGCGTGATCTGCACCCTCGAGCGCACGGCCGCCTGATGGAGGTCTCGACCCGCGCGGTCCTCACCGCGGTGCTCGCGGCCGTGATGGCCGTGACCTCGTACCTCGTCGGCCTGCCCGACCTGAGCGGCGCCGGCGAGCTGCCGGTGGTCATCGCCGCGGTCCTGCTCGCGCTGGTGATCGCGATCGGCTGGCCGATCCTGCTGAACCTGCCGAACGTGCTCGGCTCGGCGGTCGTGATCGCGCTCGGCGGCTCCGGCGCCGTCGTCGCCGTGGCCGCCACGAAGGGCGCGCCTTGGCTGCGCGAGCTGCCGATCGTGGTGGCGCTCGCCATCCTCCTGGCCTTCGTGAACGAGCTCGCGCGGCAGGACGGCCGCGCGCGGCTCGTCGACTCCGTCGCCGGCACCGCGACGGGCGTGCTGGTCGCGGCGTCGTCGGCCGGCTGGCTCGCCTCGGAGCGGTCCATCGGCGGGACGTCGCTGGTGGTCACCGGCGCGGTCGCGCTCGCGGTGGCCGCGTTCGCGTCGGCGTTCCCGCTGGGCAGCTGGCTCGGCGCGCTCGTGACGACGGGCGCGGGGATCGCGGCCGGCGTCGCCGTCGGGATGCTCAGCACGGACTTCCCGGCCTCCGTCGGGCCGGTGCTCGGCCTGGCCATGGGCGTGCTGATCGCCGCGCTGCACGCGCTGTTCGACCGGCTCCCGGCGCTGCGCCGGCGGACCGCCGCGCTCGCGGCCGTCGCCCTGCCGGTGGCGCTCGCGGGCATCGTGGTCTACGTCGTCGGGCGGGTGCTCGTCACCTGAGGTCCTGCCGACGTCCGGCACGGCCGGATGGTCTCTCCCGGCGCGCACCGTAGGATCAGCCCATGCTCGCGCTCGAGGTGTTCTTCATCGGCCTGCTCGTCGCAGCCACGCTCACCATCGGCTGGTTCGCCGGGTACTCCGTCTACAAGCTCTACAAGGGTCAGCGCTGACCGTGTCGTTCACGGTCCCGGGCGGTCTGGCTCCGGAGGTGTACCCGCTTGCCTGGCTGGTCGGACGCTGGGAGGGCGAGGGTGTCGTCAGCTACCCGACCATCCCCGAGGCCCGGATCCGGCAGGAGGTCGTCGTGGACCACGACGGCGGCCCCTACCTGCGCTGGTCCGCCACGCTCTGGCTCGCGGCCGAGGACGGCGGCGACGGCGACGGCGACGGGCACGGCCAGGTCTGGTCCACCGAGGCGGGCTACTGGCGCATGCCGCCGGACCGCCCCGCGGACACCCCGGACGGCAAGCAGCCCGTGGAGCTGCTGCTCATCGACCCCGCCGGCCACCTCACGCTCTACGCGGGCATCGTCGGCAACGGCCGCATCGACCTGGCCAGCGACCTCATCGCCCGCACGCCCGACGCCGCGGAGGTGAACGCCGCGACCCGCCTGTACGGCCTGGTCGATGGCGCGCTGCTGTGGGCGTGGGACATCGCCGCTTTCGGCGAGCCGCTCCAGTCGTACGCGTCCGCGCGCCTGGTCCGGAGCCCGCGATGACCGACGCAGGCACGCCCGAGGTCCGGTACCGCAGCCCGCTGCTCGGCCGGCCGGGGGCGGTCGCGGCGAACGCGGGGCCGGAC
>JAEZBT010000089.1 GCA_023426865.1 Actinomycetes bacterium | reverse complement strand
GGGCCAGCGCGATCACGACGACGCCGGCGCCGGCGAGGTCACCGTCGAGCGGGCCGGCGACGGCCGGGTCCAGGACGCCGGGGCCGAGCGTCCCGGCGGCGGCCTCGAGCGCGGGACGCAGGGCGTCGGCGAGCGAGATGGTGTCGGACTCGGAGAGCACCTGCGCGACGGCGGCGTCCGCGACGACCAGGAGCTCGGCGCTCGTCGCGCCCACGAACGACGCGCGGACGGCGACGGCGTCCGGGCCCGGCGCCTGCGCGGCGTCGAACTGCACCGGGACCAGCGGGACGGCCGAGGGCAGCAGGCGCACGAGCTCGCCGGCGGCGGCCTGGGCGACGGCGACGTCGGTCGCCGCGGAGGTGCCTGGAGTGGTGGCGGGCATCATTCCTCCGAGGTGACGACGAGGCAGGCGAGCCGGGAGCCGCTGGTGCCGACGGCGGCGGTGGCGAGGGGCACGTCGCCGACGACCACGCTGAGCGGGGCGTCGGCGCGGTGGTGCAGGGGCAGGACGGTGCCGAGCTCGAGCCGCGCGACGGCGTCGGCGGGCACGGTCATCGACGCGAACCGGACGGCGACCTCGACCGGGACGTCGAGGACGTTGTCGGCCACCCGGGCGAGGGCGGCGCGGTGCTCGGCCAGCTCCTCGGGCGTCCGGTTGTCGAGCGTCTCGCCGGCCCGCAGCGAGGTCAGCAGGATGTCGGCCGGGATCATCAGCGTGGCCGTGGACTGGCGCTCAGCGACGTCCAGCGTGAAGGACGCGATGATCACGGGCTCCGACGCGGCGACCGCCTGCACGAACTGCGGGTTGTACTGGACGGAGCGCACCTGCACGTCGAGCGGCGCGACGGACGCGAACGCGTACCGTACGTCCCGGGCGGCGTGCTGGAGCAGTTCCCGCAGGAGCGACCACTCGATCTCGGTGAGCTCGCGCTCCTCGTCGAGCGGCACGCCCGGGCCGCCGAGCATCGTGTCGATCCAGACCATCGTCATGTCGAGGGGCAGCTGGATCACGCCGGTGGAGCGGCCCGGCTCGACGCCGCACAGCACCATGGTGGTCATGGAGGGCAGGCCGCCGACGTACTCGTCGTAGGACCGCATCTCGACCGACTCGAGGGTGACCGAGGCGACGACCCGCAGGCGCGAGGTGAGCTGCGTGCCCCACTGGCGCGCGAAGGTCTCGAAGGCCATCTCCAGGACGCGGCCGTGCTCGCGCGCCAGCGTCATCGGGCGGCGGAAGTCGTACGTCTCCGGCACACCCGACCGCTTCCGCCGCTTGGGCGAGGCGAGGTCGGCGACTGTCACGTGCTGCCCATCGGCAGGCGCGCAGGGGCCATGAGGGAAAGTGGTGCGGGACGTGCACGCGTCTTCATCAGGATGCGTGCCGGGCGTCCGGCGGGGGATCCGTCTGGTCGACGGCGGGGGTGCCGTCCATGGCACCGTGGCGGCCGGTGGGTCGACGCGCCCGGGGGCGGCGTCGGTCCGGCTGACCCAGTCCTATTGGGTCACGTAGTCGGTGAAGTAGACGTCCATCACCTCGCCCTCGTACGCCTCCTCGAGCTGCCGCAGCAGCTCTGCCTTGAGGGCGTCGCGACCCTCCGTCGTGGTGACCTCGGCGACGGGGCGCTGCGAGAACAGCGCCACCACCAGGTCCAGGGCCCGCGCGGTGTCGGGCTCCTCGGCGACGTCGGCGGTGAGCTGGAGCCCGATGCCGATCCGCAGGTAGTGCCCGTCCGCGAGGTTCAGGCTGATGGGCTCGACGACGACCACGG
The DNA here is from genome assembly GCA_023426865.1 of Actinomycetes bacterium. Taxonomy (GTDB): domain Bacteria; phylum Actinomycetota; class Actinomycetes; order Actinomycetales; family Cellulomonadaceae; genus Actinotalea. The sequence goes on along the minus strand of JAEZBT010000089.1, from coordinate 4,572 downwards.
CGCCGGGCTCGGGGGCGGGCTCCTCGACGACGGCCGCCGCACCCTCGGCCGGGGGTGCCGGCTTGAGCAGGAACCAGTACGCGGCCCCGCCCCCGAGCAGGACCACCAGGGCGATGATCAGGAGCTTCTTCTTGCCGCCCTTGCCCTTCTTGCCCTTGCCCTCGTCGACCGGGTCCGGCACGGCACTGGGCGCCGTCGGGCGTGCGCCGATCTTCGGCTTGCTCGCCACCACTCGCTGCTCGGTCATCTGGCTCATCTCGGCTCCTCCCGTCGTGCTCTCGTCGTGCGGTCTGTCGTGCGGTCTGTCGTGCGGTCCGTGGTCAGGGTGCGGTCCCGGGCGCGCCGGGCCTGCCGGGTCATAGGCCCTGCTGGGCGGCGACGCTCGGCAGCAGCTGCCGGATCTCCTCCGGCACCCCGCTGAGGACGACGACGTCGACGCGCCGGTTCGACTCGAGCGGGTCGACGCCGGGCTCGTTCAGGGGGCGCTGGTCGCCGAAGCCGACGGCGGCGATCCGGTTGCCGGGGATGCCACCCCAGTCGACCATCCGGCGCAGCACCTCGGTGGCGCGCGCCGAGGACAGCTCCCAGTTCGTCGGGTAGCGCACCGACGGCACGGTGTTCGCGTGGCCCTCGATGGAGATCTGCTCGGTCGCCGCGGCCAGCACGGGCGACACGGTGTCGATCACCGCCAGGGCCGTGCCGGTGAGCGTCGCGGCGTCGGCCCCGAAGAAGACGTCGTCGGCGACCATGCCGATGACCAGGCCGCGGTCGGTGATGCGCAGGCGCACCCGGTCCCCCAGCCCCTTGGCGTCGAGCGACCCGGTGACCTGCTCCGCGATCTCCTGGAGGTGGTCGAGCTCGGCGGCGGCCGCCATGTAGTTGATCTGCTCCTCGGTCATGCCCTCGGTCTCGGGCGCCGGCGCGACGGGCGGGACGGCGTCGGTGGCGACGTCGGCCGACAGGTCGGGCGTCACCTCGACGGCCTCGACCCCGGTGAGGGCGCCGTTGCTGCCCTCGATGACCGACGGCATCCGGTTGCCGAACCCGGCGGCGAGGGAGTCGCGCAGCTCCTCGAACTTCTGCTGGTCCACCTGGCTGATGGAGTAGAGCACGATGAACAGGCCCACGAGCACGGTCATCATGTCGGCGTAGCTCACGGCCCACCGCTCGTGGTTCTCGTGCTCCTCCTCGTGGGCGCCCTTCCTGCCGCGGCGCTTGCCGCCGTGCCCGCCGGAGCCGTGGCCCGCGCTCATGCGGCCTTCTCCTTCGAGTCACCGGGCGGCAGCAGGCTGCGCAGCCGCTGGCCGACGAGGCGCGGGTTGGCGCCGGCCTGGATCGCGAGCAGGCCCTCGACGGTCAGCTCCATGTGCGACGCCTCGATGTCCGAGCACCGGGCGATGCGCGCGCCGATGGGCAGCCAGAGGAGGTTCGCCGAGAGCAGGCCCCACAGGGTCGCGACGAAGGCGCCGGCGATCATGTGCCCGATCTCGGAGGGCTCGCTGAGGTTCTCCAGGACGTGCACCAGCGACACGACGGTGCCGATGATGCCGATGGTGGGCGCGTAGCCGCCCATGCTGGTGAAGTACTTGGACGAGACCTTGTCCTGCGCCTTCTTCGTGGCGATGCGGTCCTCGAGCATCGCGCGCAGGTCGTCGGGGTCCGTGCCGTCGATCGCGGCCTGCAGGCCGGAGCGCAGGAACTCGTCGTCGACGCTGCGTGCCGCCTCCTCGAGGGAGAGCAGGCCCTCGCGCCGCGCCTTGTCCGCGAGTCCGACGATCGTCTGCACGGTCCCGTCGGGGTCGGGCTTCTTGAACGTGAGCCAGTGGCCGAGCCCGCTGAACGCGCGCATCGCGTCCTTGAGCGTGCCGCTGGCCAGGCCGGCGCCGAGCGTGCCACCGATGACCAGGATCATCGGCGCGGGCATGATGACCGACATCGGGCTCGAACCCTCGAGGAAGATGGCCAGCAGCACCATCCCGAAGGCGAACGCGATCCCGCCGAGGCTTGCCGGGTCCATCAGTCGGCCTCAGGAACCGGCGCCAGGGTGGCGCGGTGGGTGGGGGGTCGCAGCTGGGTGACCGCGGCCATGGTGGTGTCCGTGCCCGCCTGGGCCTCCTCGGCCAGCACCATGGTCCGGGCGACGACGCTCGCGCGGTAGGTGATGATCCGGTCCGTGACCTCGTCCAGGGTCTCCGCGATGACGTACTTGGTGCCGTCGATGAGCGTCAGGATCGTGTCCGGCGTCGTCTCGACGCGCTGGATCAGATCAGGGTTGACCGCGAACTGCGGTCCGTTGAGGCGCGTCACGACGATCATGGCGGAGTCCCATCCCTGGCTGACTTGGCACGGCCCATCCGTGGGCCTGTCAGGTCTCTGATCGGCCGCGGGTGAAGGGTGTTGAGGGACCGCGGACGATCCACTCCCCCAGCCACCACTCCTCAGCCGCGGCCGGTGTGGACCGATCGGGTGTATCCGCAGGTCGGATAGGTACTTGATCATGCAGACCAACGCCGGGAGGCCGGTACCGTTCGGTCAGCCGTCTCCCCGGCGGATCCCCGGGCCACCGGCTCCGCCACCCCGATCGTCCGCGTGCCAGCGGTCCCCCTCCGCGGGCGCGCAGACGCCGAGGAGGGCTCGTGCCACGGGTCGTCGACCCACCGGCACGAGCCCTCCTCCGGACTCCCGCGCGTCAGCGCTTGAGGTTCACCAGCTCCTGGAGCAGCTCGTCGGAGGTGGTGATGACGCGGCTGTTCGCCTGGAAGCCGCGCTGGGCGATGATCAGGTTCGTGAACTCGGCCGACAGGTCGACGTTCGACATCTCGAGCGCGCCGCCCGTGAGGTCGCCGCGACCGCCCGTGCCCGCCGCGCCGATCTGCGCGTCACCGGAGTTGACGGTCGTCCGGTAGAGCGAGCCGCCCGCCTTCTCCATGCCCGCGGGGTTGGTGAACGTCGACAACGCGACCCGGCCCAGCGCCTGCTTGAGGCCGTTGCTGAACGAGCCGAGGAGCGTGCCGTCGGCGTTGATCGTGAACGACTGCAGCGTGCCCGCCGCGCGACCGTTCTGCGTGGACGCCTCGACGGTGTCCAGCCCGGCGAAGCCGGTGATCGTCGACAGGTCCACATTGATGCCACCCACGGTCAGGGTGCCGCCGCTCGCCTGCGTGCCGTCGGCGTTGAACGTCATGTTCACCGTGCCGGTCGCGGCACCGTTCGCGCCCGTCACCGTCCACCCGGCCGCCGTGCGCTCGAAGGCGAGCGCCAGCGTCGTGACGGTGCCGTCCGGGGCGTACACGTCGACGTCCCGGTTGAGGATCGTCGGCGGGGTCGTGACCTGCGCCTCGGCCGGCAGGTTCCCCTCGAAGGTCGCCGTCGTCGTCTCCGCGGCGCCCATCAGCGTCGCGATCGGCAGGCGCAGGTCCACCAGGGTGCCGTTCGTGTCGATGTTCCCGGCGCCGTCCGCCGCCCAGCCCTGCACCAGGCCCCCGTCGGGGGTGACCAGCTGGCCGGTGGCGTCGAAGTCGAAGGCGCCGGCGCGCGTGTACAGCTGCTCCGTGCCCTTGCGGACCACGAAGAAGCCGTCGCCGGAGATCATCATGTCCGTCGACCGGTTCGTCAGCTGGGCCGCGCCCTGCTGGAAGTTGGTCGTGATGCCGGCCACCCGCACACCCAGGCCGACCTGTGCCGGGTTCGTGCCGCCGACGCCGTCCTGCGCCGCGCCCGCGTTCGTCAGGACCTGCGACAGCGTGTCCTGGAACTGGGTCTGCGAGGCCTTGAAGCCGGTGGTGTTGACGTTGGCGATGTTGTTGCCGGTGACGTCGAGCATCGTCTGGTGGGCCCGGAGCCCGGAGATGCCGGAGAACAGAGAGCGGAGCATTGGACGGATCCCTTCGTGGTGACGGCGTCAGGCCGTGGTCGAGGAGGATGAGGACCCGTCCGTGGGCGTGGTGGTGGCGGACCCGTCCGTGGGCCGCGAGGAACGAACAGCGGAGATCGCGTCGAGGGCGACGGACGCGTCGCCGACCGTGACCATCGGGACCACGCCCGAGAAGTCGACGCCCGAGACGGTGCCCGTGCGGGCCGTCCCGTCGGCGTCCCTGTACGACACCTCCTGGCCGAGGAGGGCGCTCGCCGCCACACGCATCTGCAGGGCGAAGCTCTCGCGCGTGGTGTCGGCCACGGCCGTGAGCTGCTCCATCGACGCCATCTGCGTGGACTGCGCCATCATCTCGGTGGTGTCCATGGGTGACGTCGGGTCCTGGTAGCGCATCTGCGCGACGAGGAGCGCAAGGAACACCTCCTTGTCCATCTCCTTCTTGGGCGTCGCCGACGTCGTGCCCGTCGTGAACAGGCTCGTCGCGGTGACCGCGCTGACATCCGTCATCGGGGCTCCTCTCAGACGGTGAGGTCCAGGCGGCCGCGGCGAGCGGCTGCAGTGGTCTGGGTGGGCAGCACGCCGTCGGGCGTCGGGCGCTCCGCCCGCGTGCCCGACGCCGGTCCGTCGCCCTGGGCGGACCGGTCACCACGGCCGGCCGCGTCACCCGAGGCGCCGCCGTCGGGCCGGACGCCCTGGCC
>JAEZBT010000043.1 GCA_023426865.1 Actinomycetes bacterium | reverse complement strand
GCGGGGCGGGGGGGGGGGGGGGGGGCGGGGGGCGCCCCCCCCCCCGAGGTGCTCGGCCCTCCGACCCCTCGCCCCGACACATCACGCCACCCCGCGCAACTTGTTCTACTTGTGATCTAACAACTATGATTCGAGCGTGCTCTTCCGCATCGACACCTCGTCGTCGGAGCCGATCTACGCGCAGATCGCGGCGCAGGTGCGCATCGCCGCGGTCCGCGGCGACATCGCGCCGGGCGAGCGCCTACCCGCCGCCCGCGACCTCGCCGAGTCCCTCCAGGTGAACCTGCACACCGTCCTGCGGGCCTATCAGGACCTGCGCGACACCGGGCTCATCGAGCTGCGGCGCGGCCGCGGTGCCGTGGTCGCGGCCGACGCGGCCCGCGACCTCGCGGAGCTCCGTGACGCCGTCGAGACCCTCGCCGACATCGCCCGACGCCGCCGCGTGCCACCCGACACCACGCTCGCCCTCGTCAAGGAGGCCCTGAGATGACCGCCGACCGGCCCGGAGCGATCGCCGGCTCCCGGAGCCCGAGCCCGGTGCCGCACCGGGGCCCGAGCACCGCATGGACCCTCGGTGCACCGGCGGTCGTGGTGGCCGCCACGACCGCCGTCGCCCTCTCGTGGGCCGGCGACCTTCCCGACCCGGTGGCCACCCACATCGGGCCCACGGGCGAGCCGGACAACTTCGGACCCCTGCTGCCGCACGTCCTGGCCCCCGGCGGCATCACGATGGCGTTCGGGCTCTTCATGTGGTCCGTCGCGTACTTCGCGGGCCGCGCGGCCTTCGTGCGGCGGATCGCCGCGGGGGCCGCCGTGTGGTTCGCGGGCTCGATCATGGGCACGATCCTGGGCTCGCTCGCCGTCCAGCGCGGCCTCGCCGACGCCGCCGACACCCCGTCCACGGACGGCGCCGTGGCGACGGCGTTCGCGGCGGCGTCCGTCCTCGCCGTCCTCGCCGCCTGGCTCACCCCCGGCGACGCGCACCAGCCGACGAGTGCTCCCGTCCCCCCTGGCGTCCCCACGCTCGACCTGGAACCGGACGAGCAGGTCAGCTGGGTCCGTGACGTCGGCCAGCGGGCGTTCCTCGTCGTCTCCGCGGTGGCCGTCGCCGGCACGACGGTCATGGCGGTGGCCTTCGACACATGGGGTGTCGTCCTCATCGGGGTCGCGGTCGCGGCGCTCATGGCCGCAGTCATGCGGTGGACCGTGGTGGTCGACCAGCGCGGCCTGACCGTGCGCTCGTTGCTGCGCCGGCCGCGGGTCGTGGTGCCGCTCGACGAGGTGCTGCAAGCCTCCGTGAGCAGCGTCCGCCCGCTGGTGGAGTTCGGCGGCTGGGGCCTGCGGGTGGGCCGTCGCGGCCGCGTGGGGGTCGTGGTGCGCGGCGGCGAGGCGCTCGAGGTCGAGCGCACCGGAGACCGCGTGTTCGTCGTCACGGTCGACGACGCGACGACCGCCGCAGCGCTCCTCAACAGCCTCGCGGCCCGGTCTCGCTCCTGACGGGCGCCCGACCCGGGCGTCTCAGCATGTGGAGTTACCGCCCGGTACCCTTGATGCCTGCTCCCGGCCGGTTCTAACGTTCCCCCGACGCCGTCCGAGCAGCGGACGGCGGTGTCTCGTGAAGCGAGACGAGGCCGGAGGGAGGCAGCGCCATGGCACGAATGTGTACGGCGCTGCCGATGGGCACCCAGATGCCCTGCGCCGGCGCCTGACGGGACCACCTCCCGTCGCGGTCCGATGACGGACCCGAGGCTGTCGGCGACCCCGCCCCCCGCCCGCCCCCGCGCAGGCGTCCGACGGCCCTGAGGCTGCGGACCGCCGCGCGTCGCAGCCCGAGGACCAGCCATGGCCATCAGCACCTCCGTCCGCGCCCACCCGGCCCACCCCGTCGAGCTCCGCGGTGTCTCCAGGGCGTTCGCCGCGCCCGGCGGCGGCCCCGCCACCACCGTCGTGGCCGACGTCGACGTCGAGCTCGCTGCCGGCGAGATCGTCGCCCTCCTCGGCCCGTCGGGGTGCGGGAAGTCGACGCTCCTGCGCCAGGTGGTCGGACTCGACTTCCCCACCACCGGGCGTGTCCTCATCGACGGCACCCCCGTGACCGGAGCCGACCCGCGCTGCGCCGTCGCCTTCCAGGAACCACGCCTGCTCCCCTGGCGCACGCTCGCCCAGAACGTCGCCCTCGGCCTGCCGGACGGCACCGACCGCGCCACCGGCCAGCGGCGCACGCGCGAGCTCCTCGACCTCGTCGGCCTCGGCGACTGCCTGCACCACCGGCCTCGCCAGGTGTCCGGCGGCATGGCGCAGCGCACGTCGCTCGCCCGTGCGCTGGCGCGCAACCCCGGCGTCCTCGTGCTCGACGAGCCGTTCGGCGCGCTCGACGCCCTCACCCGCCTGCGCATGCAGGACCTCCTGCTCGACGTCCACGCGGCGGAGCCCACCACCGTGCTCCTCGTCACCCACGACGTCGACGAGGCCCTGTACCTGGCCGACCGCATCGTCCTGCTCGGCCGGCCCGAGGGCGCGCCGCGCACGGCTCCGAGCACGGTCCGCGAGGTGCTCACCGTGCCCGGTGCCCGACCGCGGGACCGCGGCGACGCCGACCTGGCGCTGCTGCGCGCCCGCCTCCTCGACGGCCTGGGCGTGCCCAGTCACCACGACGAACCGCCCTCGCCCGACCTCCACCACTCGATCTGACCCTGCGCCGACGCACGTCGGCCGACGCGAACGCCCACCCAGCCCCGGCCGCGAACCGCGGACCGGTCCGCACCACGAAGGGACCCCCATGAGGATCCGCACCGCCCTGTCACTCACCGCGACGCTCTCCGCCGCCCTGATGCTCGGCGGCTGCCTCGCGGGCGAGTCGGGCTCCACCTCCAGCGCGCCGACGGCCGACACCGCCGGTGCCACCGCCGGCACCGAGGACGCGGTCGAGTGGAGCGCCGACACCCTGAACATCGACTTCGCGACGTACAACCCGCTCTCCCTGATCATCAAGGAGCAGGGCTGGCTCGAGGCCGAGCTCGAGGGCGTCACGGTCACCTGGACGCAGTCCGCGGGCTCGAACAAGGCGAACGAGGCCCTGCGCGCGAGCGCCATCGACGTCGGCTCCACCGCCGGCTCCGCCGCACTCCTCGCCCGCGCCAACGGTTCGCCCATCCGCACCGTCGCGATCTACACCCAGCCCGAGTGGGCGGCGATCGTCGTGCCCGCGGACTCGGACATCGACTCCGTCGACGACCTCCGCGGGCGCTCCGTGGCCGCGACGAAGGGGACCGACCCGTACTTCTTCCTGCTCCAGGCGCTCGAGGCGCACGGTGTCGGCCTGGACGAGGTCGAGGTGCAGAACGTGCAGCACGCCGACGGCCGCGTCGCCCTGGAGAACGGGTCCGTCGACGCGTGGTCGGGTCTCGACCCGATGATGGCCGACACCGAGCTCAACGCCGGCTCGCGCCTGGTCTACCGCAACATCGACTTCAACACCTACGGCTTCCTCAACGTGCGCGACGAGTACGCCGATGCGCACCCGGACGTCGTCCAGGCTGTCGTCGACGCCTACGAGAAGGCGCGCGAGTGGGCCCTGGCGAACCCCGAGGAGACGGCGGCCATCCTCGCCGAGGTCGCCGCGATCGACCTGGCCATCGCCGAGAAGGTCATCCTCGAGCGCACGGTCATCGACCTGGATCCCGTGCCGGGCGAGGCCCAGCGCGCGGTGCTCGAGGTCGTCGGCCCGATCTTCGTCGAGTCCGGTGACGTCTCCAGCCAGGAGCAGATCGACGACGCGCTCGATGCGCTGCTCGACCCGACCTTCGCGACGCAGGCCGACCCGTCCCGCATCGACGACTGACCGACCCCGCCCCCACCCAGCGCGCAAGGAGCCTGCCATGACGATCCCCGGCACGATCCCCGCCGGACCCGCGACGGACGCCGACGGGCGGCCGCGACGCGCGCTGAACCCGTT
>JAEZBT010000466.1 GCA_023426865.1 Actinomycetes bacterium | reverse complement strand
CCGGGGGACGTGCGGGTCCGGGGGCGTTCGCGTGTCGGCAGGGGCGTCCGGATGTCAGACGGTCAGGCTCACCGTCGGCAGCGCCGGGTCACCGCCCGAGAGCCGCTGCGCCCAGCGCGGCAGCTCCGCGAGCGACGCGCGGTGCCGCCGGGCCGCGAGGGCGACGCCTGAGGCCCCGGTCCAGCGGGTGTCGACGGCGCCGTGCTCGATGAGGGGGACGTGCAACGGCCGCAGGTCGCCGTTCGCGGGTGCCCAGCGCGCCACGGCGTCGTCGTCGCCGCTGATCACGACCTCCTCGACCGCGGTGCCCTCGACGTCGAGCCGGCGCGCCGCGACCTTCCGGCCCCCCGCGCTGCCCTTGCGGGCCGCCGCCTTGGCGACAGGTTGGAGGGTGCCGTCGGCGCCCTCGCGGGCGACGAGCTTGTAGACCATCCCGCACGTCGGTGCGCCTGACCCCGTCACGACCGACGTGCCCACGCCGTAGGAGTCCACGGGGGAGGCGGCCAGGGCCGCGATGGCGTACTCGTCCAGGTCGGAGCTGACGACGATGCGCGTCTCGCGTGCGCCGAGCGCGTCGAGCTGCTCGCGGACCTCCCTCGCCTGGGCGACGAGGTCGCCCGAGTCGATCCGCACGGCGCCCAGGCCGGTGCCGGCCACCTCGACGGCGGTCGCCACGCCGCGCGTGACGTCGTACGTGTCCACCAGGAGCGTGGTGCCCGGGCCGTGCGCGGCGACCTGGGCGGCGAAGGCGGCTCGCTCGTCGTCGTGCAGGAGCGTGTACGAGTGGGCGGCGGTGCCGATCGTCCGCAGCCCGTACCGGCGGCCGGCCTCGAGGTTGGTGGTCCCGGCGAACCCGGCGACGACGGCGGCACGCGCGGCCGCGACCGCCGCCTGCTCGTGCGCGCGGCGGCTGCCCATCTCCAAGCACGGGCGACCCGCGGCGGCGCTCGTCATCCGGGACGCCGCGGAAGCGACCGCCGAGTCGTAGTTGAGCACCGAGAGCACGACGGTCTCGAGGATGACGGCGTCGGCGAAGGTGCCCTCCACCAGGAGCAGCGGCGAGCCCGGGAAGAAGCACTCGCCCTCGGCGTAGCCGCTCACGGTCCCCGTGAAGCGGTAGCGCGCGAGGTGGTCGACCGTCGCCCGGTCCACGACGCCCGCCCGGGACAACCAGGACAGCTCCGCGTCCGTGAAGCGGAAGTCGGCGATCGCCTCCAGCACGCGTCCGACGCCCGCGAGCACCCCGTAGCGACGCCCCGCGGGCAGCCGTCGCGTGAAGACCTCGAAGACGCAGTGCCGCCCGGCGGTGCCGTCGGCGAGGGACGCCTGGAGCATCGTCAGCTCGTACATGTCGGTGAGCAGGGCCGTCGTCGCCGCAGGCGCGTACGTCGGTCTGGTCGAGTGCGGCGCTGCGCTCATGTGCCCACCGTAAGGTCTCCCGTTCCCGCCGCGCCCGAGGTGCTCGCTGCCTAGAGTTGTCGGGTGCCTGCCCTCGCCATGCCGATCGAGGACACGCGCACGGCCGAGGGCGCGCGCACCGCACCCGCACGCCCGTGGGCCACGGTGGTCTGGAACGACCCGGTCAACCTCATGACCTACGTGACCTGGGTGTTCCGCACCTACTTCGGCATGCCCCGCAGCAAGGCGGAACGGCTGATGATGCAGGTCCACACCACGGGTCGCGCGACGGTCTCCCGGGGCACCCTGGAGCAGATGGAGGCCGACACGCAGGCGATGCACGGCTTCGGCCTGTGGGCAACGGTCGAGCACGAGGGCGGCGACGGTGCCGACGGAGACGGCCCGGGCGACGGCGCGGCGGCGGGCTGATGGGCTCCTGGGAGTTCCGCGCCACGTCGGCCGGGTGGGTCGCCCACCTCGACGGGGTCGAGCGCGCGGCCGTCCTGGATGTCGTCGACGACGTGGTCGAGCTGCTCGCGGCCGACGACACGGGGGGCACGCAGCTGACCTTCGGGCTGACCTTCGGGACCGGAGGTGTCTTCGGCGTCGGCGAGCCCTTCGACACCCGGGAAACCTCCGACCCCGGTGAGCGCTTCGGTGCCGAGGACGTGCACGGTGCCGAGGGCGCGCCCGGTGCGGGCGCCGAGCCGGATGCCGACCCCACCTTCGGCGCCGAGGTGCCCGGCGCGACCTGGCCCGGGGTGCGGATCGACGAGGGGACGGTCGCGGCACCGTCGGACCCCGCACTGCGGCGCCTCCTCCCGGACGGGTCGCGCGGCGCGCCCGAGGTGGCCGCCGAGTTCCGCAGGCTCACCGAGAGCGAGCTGCGGGGCACCAAGGCCGGCAACCTGGAGGTGCTGCGCTCGCTCCTCGCGGCTGACGGCCCCGACCTCAGGGTGGACCCGTCGGCAGCGCCTGCGGTGGCCGCGGCCCTGACGGACCTGCGGCTCGTGCTCGCCGAACGCCTCGGCATCCGCTCGGAGTCCGACGCCGACGCCGTCTACCGGCTCGTGGTCGAAGGCGGCCCGCTCGACGTGACGGACCCGGACGGGGTCGCGCGGCGGTTCCTGGCCACGGTATCGACGCTCCTCGGGGTGCTCCAGGAGTCGCTCGTCGAACTCATGCTGGAGGGGCTCGGGGGAGACGAGGCACCAGGCCCCTCGGGGGTGGGTGAGGACCGTCACGACGGGAGCGACGGACCGCCCGCGGGCGACCCCCGATAGGCTCGGCGGCGTGAACGACGCGCCGATCGGCATCTTCGACTCCGGTGTCGGTGGCCTGACCGTCGCGCGCGCCGTGATCGACCAGCTCCCGCACGAGTCGATCCTGTACATCGGCGACACCGCGAACGGGCCCTACGGGCCCAAGCCGCTGGCCGCGGTCCGGGCGCACGCGCTCGAGGTGATGGACGACCTCGTCGACGCGGGCGTGAAGATGCTGGTCATCGCGTGCAACAGCGCGTCCGCCGCCGTGCTGCGCGACGCGCGGGAGCGGTACACCCAACGCCGCGGCCTGCCCGTGGTCGAGGTGATCCTGCCTGCCGCGCGTCGGGCGGTGCGGGCCACGCGAACGGGCCGCGTGGGGGTGATCGGCACCCGGGCGACGATCGAGTCCCGCGCCTACGACGACGCCTTCGCCGCCGCGCCCGATCTGCACCTCACCTCGCAGGTGTGCCCCGAGTTCGTCTCGATGGTCGAGTCGGGTCTCGTCGCCGGCCCCGAGGCGATCGAGGTCGCCACCCGGCTCCTCGCGCCGGTGCGCGAGGCGGGTGTCGACACGCTCGTCCTCGGCTGCACCCACTACCCGCTGCTCACGGGCGTGATCTCCTACGTCATGGGCGAGGACGTGACGCTCGTGTCGAGTGCGGAGGAGACCGCCAAGGACGTGTACCGGACCCTCGTCGCCCACGGGCTCGAGCGGGACCCGCGGCTCGGCCCGCCCGAGCACCGTTTCCTTGCGACCGGCGACCCGGTGAGCTTCGCCGCGCTCGCCCGTCGTTTCCTCGGTCCCGAGGTCAGCGCTGTCGAGCCCGCCGGGAGCCTGCGATGAGGTTGACGGTCGTCGGGTGCGCGGGTTCCTTCCCGGGACCCGACTCCGCGGCGTCCTGCTACCTCGTCCAGGCCGACGATGCCGCCGGCCGGACCTGGAGCCTCGTGCTCGACCTGGGCAGCGGTGCCTTCGGCGCCCTCCAGCGGTACGTCGAGCCGGACGCGATCGACGCCATCGGACTGTCCCACCTGCACCCGGACCACATGGCCGACGTCTGCGGGCTGTACGTCTACCTGAAGTACTCACCCGAGGCGCTCCTGCGGCGGCAGGTCACCGTGCACGGACCGTTCGGGACGGCGTCGCGGCTGGGGGAGGCCTACGGCCTGGAGCCGGGGGAGTCGCTCGGTGAGCACCTCGCCGTGCACGCGTGGCAGCCGGGACGGCCGGTCCGGGTCGGCCCGATGACGGTGGTCCCGGTCGCGGTCGAGCACCCCCTGCCGGCGTACGGGGTCCGGGTGACCGGGCCGTCGGAGGACGAGCCGGGGCGCACGGTCACGCTGGCCTACACCGGCGACACGGACGCATGCGACGGCCTGGACGAGCTGGCCCGTGGCGCGGACGTGCTGCTCGCGGAGGCGGCGTTCCTCGAGGGTCAGGACACCGTCCGCGGCATCCACCTCACGGGCCGACGCGCGGGGGAGGCGGCCGAGCGCGGCGGCGTCGGCCGGCTCGTCGTCACGCACGTGCCAGCCTGGTACGACCCGGACGACGCGGTGTCCGAGGCGCGGGCCATGTACTCCGGCCCGGTGCTATCGGCATACCCCGGGATGGTCGTCGCGCTCTGACGTCGTGTGGGTGAAGCGCGGGTGACCTCGGCGCGCGCGGCCCGGACCACCCGTGCCTAGAACGGTGGAGGCGGCCCCGCAGCCCGGGCGAGCCGCTCATAGGGCTGGTCGAGTCCGGGTCGGACCTGGTAGCGGTGACCCGTCGGCGTCGTCCACTCCACGACGCCGGGCTCGACCTGCACGAGCCGGAAGCCGCCGTCGGTCTTGACCACATGGTCGCGCCGGCACAGCGGCGCGAGGTTGCCGTCCGACGTCGTCCCCCCGTGACGGTGGTACTCCTCGGTGTGGTCGAGATCGCACGAGTCGGCCGCGGCCGCGCAACCCGGACGGGCACACGTCCGGTCACGCACGCGCACGTGCTCGTCGAGGTCAGACGGTGGCCGGTAGCGGGTGCGCCCGACGTCAAGCACGGCCCCGCTGAGCGGGTCGGTCACGATCCGTCGCCACGTCCCGTCCCGGGCGAGCGCTCGCGCCGCCTCGGCGGTGATCGGCCCGTAGCCGGCGAGGTCGGCGGGCGCGTCGTCGAGCCCCAGGAGCGTGCTGAGGGCCACGGTGACGCGCACCTCGGTCCGTGGGCCGGGGCGACCGGCACTCGCGCGGCCGCCCGCAC
>JAEZBT010000369.1 GCA_023426865.1 Actinomycetes bacterium | reverse complement strand
GTCCGCAGGCGCCTCGTCCGTGGGGGCGTCGTCGCCGTCGACGTGGCGCGTCCCGTCGAGGGCGATGCCGCGCATGCCGAGCAGGATCATCAGCCCGGCGGCGGCGACGATCGCGATGTCCGCGACGTTGCCCACGAACCAGTCGGCGTAGGCGATGAAGTCGATCACCTCGCCGCGTCCCACCCCGGGCTCGCGGACGAGCCGGTCGATGAGGTTCCCGACGGCGCCACCGAGCAGCAGCCCGAGCGCGACCGCCCACGTGCGCGACCCGAGCCGGCTCGCCACCCGCAGCACGACGACCGTGACCGCGAGCGCGGCGAGCGTGAGGATCCAGGTCATGCCGGTGGCGATGCTGAGTGCCGCCCCCGGGTTGAAGACCAGCGTCAGCCCGAGCAGGTCGCCGAGGACCGGCGTCCGCTCACCCTCGGTGAGCGCGGACAGCGCCCACGCCTTCGTCGCCTGGTCGACGGCGACGACGACGACGGCGAGCAGGACCAGCAGCAGGACGAGCGGAGACGGACGGCGCACGCTCAGCGACGCTCCTGGCGGGCCTTGCAGGTCACGCAGAGGGTGGCGCGGGGGAACGCCTGGAGACGCGCCTTGCCGATCGCCTCGCCGCAGGACTCGCACGTGCCGAAGCCGGGCGCGCCGACGCGCTCGAGCGCGTGCCGGTTCTGGTCCAGCAGGTCGCGCGTGTTGTTCACCAGCGTGAGCTCCTGCTCACGCTCGAGGGCGCTCGAGCCGGAGTCGGCCTGGTCGTCGCCCGCGCCGTCACCGGAGTTGCGCAGCAGGGCGGACAGCTCGGCGTCCGCCTCGGAGAGCTCGATCTCGAGCCGTGCGATCTCCGCGATGAGCTCGTCCGCGATCGCCGTGACCTCCTTGACGGTCCACGACTTCTCGCCCTCGCGCACCGGGAAGGTCTTCACGAGCTTGCCCAGGTCGGGCAGCTCGTGGCCCGCCGGAGGCTGGACGCCCGAGCGGATCGCGTCATCGGTGGTCATGGCGCTCCTGTGTGTGAAGGGTCACGAGAGAGTAGACCTCCCCACCGAAACGCACAACGCGCCACCGGTGGTGGCGCGTCGTGCGGGTACGGCGGGTCGGCGGTGGTCGGCGTGCTCAGCCGTTGTACGGCAGGCCCTCGCCGCCCTGGCGCGGCTGCACCGAGGTGCCACGCGACTCGAGGTCGCCCAGCAGGTTCTCGAGGTAGCTCTTCAGGCGCGTGCGGTAGTCGCGCTCGAAGACCCGCAGCTCGTCGATCTTCCGCTCGAGGAGCCCGCGCTCCTGCTCGAGGGCCGCGAGGGTGCGGCTCGAGGTCTCCTCGGCCTCCGCCACGATGCGCGTCGCCTGGGCCTTGGCGTCCGTGATGATCCGGTCGCTCTCCTCCTGGCCGGCGCGCACGTAGTCGTCGTGCAGCTTCTGGGCCAGCTGGAGCATGCCGGTCGCGGACTCCGGCTCGCTGACGCGCTGCGGGGCCATCGGCGCGGCCGCGGCCGTGACCCGGTCCGCGATGGCGGGGGCGGCGAAGACGGGCTCAGGCTCGGGCTCGGGCTCCGGCTCGGGGGCGGGCGCCGGCTCGGGCTCGGGGACGGGCACGGGGGCCGGTGCCTCGTAGGCCGGGGCCTCGAAGGCGGGTGCCGACTCGGCCGCACGGCTGAGCTCGGCGATGCGCCGCTCGGCGGCCGCCAGCTTCGCCTTGAGGTCCTCGTTCTCGGCGGCCGTCACCCGGAGGGTGTTGACGACCTCGTCCAGGAAGTCGTCGACCTCGTCCTGGTCGTAGCCCTCACGGAACTTGGTCGCCTGGAACTTCTTGTTGAGGACGTCGTCTGCCGTCAGCAGCGCCATGGATGTCACCTCGGTCGTTAGTGCTGGTCAGGCCGGGCAGTCGCTCACCGCCACGCCACACGCTAGCGGACTTCGCGGCCCGCGCACCCACGTGAACGGCCGGTTGCGTCGGCGTGTCGGCCTGCGCACGGGCCGCGGGAGCCCCGCGAGGGGCCGTCAGAACATCGCCAGGACGACGAGCAGCACCCAGCAGAGGGCGACCAGCACCATGAAGGCGATGTCGATCCGGACCATCCCGATCGACAGCGGCGGGATGACCCGCCGGAGTGCCTTCAGCGGCGGGTCGGTGACGGTGTAGACCGCCTCGGCGAGCACGAGGACCACACCCTTGGGCCGCCAATCGCGCGCGAAGACCTGGATCCAGTCGAAGACGAGCCGCACGAACAGGACGAGCAGGAAGATCCAGACGACGAGGGCCAGGAGGTCGCCGACGATGCCCAAGGTCAGCTCTGGTTGTAGAACGCCGAGCGGGGAGCCTCGACCTGGACCTGCTCCTCACCGGCGATCTCGACGTGGGCCGGCGACAGCAGGAACACCTTCGCCGTCACGCGCTCGATCGCGCCGTGCAGGCCGAAGATGAGGCCGGCCGAGAAGTCGACCAGGCGCTTGGCGTCCGCGTCGCTCATCTCCGACAGGTTCATGATGACCGGCGTGCCCGACCGGAAGGCCTCGCCGATCACGCGGGCGTCGTTGTACGAGCGGGGGTGCACGGTCGTGATCCGGCGCAGCTCGGGCGCCACGGAGGCGCGCGGGGACCGACGGATCGGGGTCACGGGCGCCGTGTACTCCGGCTGGGCGTCCGGCGCGGACGGCGGCGCGTACTCCTCGTCGTCGTACTCGTCGACGTACTCCATGTCGTCAGCCCGGTCCGCCTCGGCCAGGCCGAGGTACAGCATCGTCTTGCGCAGCGCTCCGGCCATCGCGGGCCTCCATCCTCGTCCGGTCCTGCAGGACCGGCACGATGGACCCGAGGGTCGGGGCGTGCTCGGTCCGGTCGATCCTCACGCTAACCCGCACCCGCGCCCGCGCCCCGGCGACACGCCCGACGCGCGGCGACCTGCGCCGACGCGCCTCCCGCGGCCTGCCGGAGGCGGACCGGGCTGACGACATGGAGTACGTCGACGAGTACGACGACGAGGAGTACGCGCCGCCGTCCGCGCCGGACGCCCAGCCGGAGTACACGGC
>JAEZBT010000271.1 GCA_023426865.1 Actinomycetes bacterium | reverse complement strand
GCTCGCCGGCGCCGTCGCCGACACGCACACCGACGCGCAGGGCGACGCCGGGGTGCACCTCGTCCGGCTGGTCCGGGCCGCGGTGCACGGCTTCGTCGACCTCGAGCTCCGCGGCGGGTTCGCCCTGCCGCAGGACCGCGACGCGAGCTTCGAGCGGCTGCTCGACGTGCTCGTCACGGGCCTGGGATCGGCCTGACGCTCAACCGCCCAGGCGCTCGGCGACCCACGCGAGCTGCCGCGCCTGCTGGTGCGCGTCGCCGCCCTCGTGGTCGTTGAACGGGTACTCGACGACGTCGACGCGCGGCCGCTCGTGCCCGGCGTCGGCGACCCGGGAGCCGTAGTGGTTCACGGCCGTGTACACGGTCGAGGGCGGGCAGATCTGGTCCATGAGGCCGACCGAGACGAGTGCCGGCGCCGTCGCCCGCCGGGCGAAGTTCACGGCGTCCACGTAGGACAGGGTCCGGAACGCCTGGTCGACGTGGTCGCGCTGGACGGCCAGGTACTCCGCGACCTCGAGGTACGGGTCCTTCGGGCTGATCTCGGTGCCACGGCGGATGTGGCACAGGAAAGGCACGTCCGCCATCACGCCCGTGAGGTCGGGCACGAGGCCGGCGACCGCGAGCGTCACGCCACCGCCCTGGCTGATGCCCGTGACGAACACCCGGGAGCCGTCGACCCCCGGCAGCGCGCGGGCCGCCTCGACGGCGCGGACGGCGTCGGTGAACAGCCGGCGGTAGTAGTGGTCGTGCGGGTCACCGATACCTCGCGTCATCGAGCCGGGCCGCGACGGGCCGCTGCCGACCGGGTCCGGCGTCTGGCCGCCGTTGCCCCACGTGCTGCCCTGGCCGCGCGGCTCCATGAACAGGTACGCGTAGCCCGCGCTGGCCCACAGGGTGCGCTCGTGGGCGAGCCCGCGACCGCCGCCGTACGCCTGGTACTGGACGACGACCGGCAGGTCCTCCTCGACGCCCGCCGGCCGCGTGTACCAGGCCTTGATCGGGTGACCGCCGAAACCGGCGAAGGTCACGTCGAGCACGTCGACCGTGCGCAGCCCCGAGGCGACCGGAACCGCCTCGACACCCAGCGGGTGCCGCCGCGCGTCGGCGAGCGTCCCGGCCCAGAACTCGTCGAAGTCCTCGGGCTCCGCGACGTCCGGACGGTACGTCCGCAGCTGGTCGACGGGCAGGTCGTACAACGGCACGGGAGGCCTCCTCGGCAGGGTGTCGGATCGGTTCGATCCTCCCACCGTGGTCAGCGCGCGAGGAAGCCCAGCAGGTCGTGTCGCGTCACGACGCCGACCGGCTCGCCGTCCGCGATGACCATGAGCGCGTCCGCGCGCTGCAGGGCCGCGCGCGCCGCCTCGACGTCCTCGCCGATGCCGATGAGGGGCAGCGGTGGGGCCATGTGCGCCGCGACGGCGTCGGCCAGCTGGGCCCGCCCGGCGAAGATCGCGTCGAGCAGCGCCCGCTCGCTCACCGAGCCCGCAACCTCCCCGGACTTCACCGGCGGCTCGGCCTTCACCACCGGCAGCTGTGAGACGCCGTACTCGCGCAGGATGTCGACGACGTCGCGCACCGTGTCCGTGGGGTGGGCGTGCACGAGGGCGGGCAGGGCGCCGGTCTTGGCCTTGAGCACGTCGCCGACCACCGCGTGGGCGTCGTCGTGCAGGAAGCCGTACGAGCGCATCCAGTGGTCGTTGAAGATCTTCGACAGGTAGCCGCGGCCGCCGTCGGGCAGCACGACCACGACGACGGCGCGCGCGGCCGCCTCAGGGTCTGCCTCCTCGAGCCGCTGCGCGACGCGCAGCGCCGCCACGACCGCCATGCCCGAGGAGCCGCCGACGAGCAGTCCCTCCTCCCGCGCGAGCCGCCGGGTCATCTCGAACGAGTCGGCGTCGCTGACCGGGACGACCTCGTCGGGCACGGCCGGGTCGTACGCCGCCGGCCAGAAGTCCTCCCCCACGCCCTCGACCAGGTAGGGCCGGCCGTCGCCGCCGGAGTACACGGAGCCCGCCGGGTCCGCGCCGACCACGCGGACGACCCCGCCGTCGGCGGCGGAGCGCGCCGCGCTGGCCTCCTTGAGGAACCGGCCCGCGCCGCTGATCGTGCCGCCCGTGCCGGCCCCCGCGACGACGTGCGTCACGCGGCCGTCGGTGTCGGCCCAGATCTCCGGGCCCGTGGTGGCGTAGTGGCTCGCCGGGCCGTTCGGGTTCGAGTACTGGTCGGGCTTCCAGGCGCCTTCGGTCTCGCGCACGAGCCGGTCGGAGACCGAGTAGTACGAGTCCGGGTGCTCCGGTGCGACGGCCGTCGGGGTCACCACCACCTCCGCGCCGTAGGCGCGGAGCACGTCGATCTTGTCCTGGGAGACCTTGTCGGGGCACACGAAGATGCACCGGTAGCCGCGTCGCTGCGCCACGAGCGCGAGCCCGACGCCGGTGTTGCCGCTGGTCGGCTCGACGATGACGCCGCCCGGGCGCAGCTCACCGCTGGCCTCCGCCGCCTCGATCATGCGCAGCGCGATCCGGTCCTTCACGGAGCCGCCAGGGTTGAGGTACTCGACCTTGGCGAGCACCGTCGCGCTCAGGCCCTGCGGCACCGACGTCAGGCGGACCAGCGGCGTGCCGCCGACCAGCTCGGTGATGTGCTCCGCGTAGCGCACGGGGTTCCTCTCGGGGTGGGTGGGGCGAGGTGGGCGGGTCGTCGGGGCGACGGTGGCCAGGAAGACGAACCGCCCGGGGCCTGGCGGCTCCGGGCGGTTCGAGGGACGTGCTAGTTGCGGTTGAGCATCGCCAGCAGGCGCAGCAGCTCGAAGTACAGCCACACCAGCGTGACGATGAGCCCGAATGCCCCCATCCACGCGTACCGGGCGGGGGCGCCCTGGCGGACGCCGCGCTCGATCGCGTCGAAGTCCAGGATCAGCGTCAGGGCCGCGAGGCCGACGGCCAGCAGGCCGATGCCGATCCCCATCGCACCGTTGCGCAGCGGGCCGAACCCGTCGCTCGCCATGAAGAACGACAGTCCGAAGTTCGTCAGCGAGAACAGGGCGTAGCCGACCAGCGCGATGAGCATGAACCGCGTGAACTTGGGGGTCACCCGGACCCGACCGGACTTGTAGAGGAACAGTGCCGCGCCGAATGTGGCGAACGTGCCGAGCACGGCCTGGAGCACGATCGGCTCGGCGGTGCCGGTCGAGCTGTCGAACGTCATGTTCTGGAACGCGAGGCTGATGCCGCCGAGGAAGACGCCCTCCGCGACGGTGTACGCGATGATCAGGGCCGGGCTGGGCTCGCGCTTGAACGAGTTCACCAGGCCGAGCACGAAGCCCACCAGGAGGCCGATCGGCCAGATCTGCGGCGCGAGCTGCCACGTGGCCGCCGCGACCACGATGAGCAGCAGCAGCAGGCCGCCGGTCTTGACGATGACGTCGTCGTAGGTCATCCGGCCCGTGTCGCGGGTGGTCGCCGCGGGGGCGCCGTACATCTGCTCGAGGGTCGCGGCATCCGCGGCCACGCCCCCCGCCGGGCCGTAGGCCACCGGCGCCGCGCCACCACGGCGCTCGCCGAAGACCGGGCTGCTGGAGAAGACGGGGTTGCTCACTGTGCCTCCTGTCGGGGCCGCCGTCGGGCGGCTGGGACGTGTCGCCATCCTAAGCAACGCACGGCGCGGGCGCCGCGTTCCCGGCGTCCAGGAGCCGGACGCGGCCGGGCCCCCCGC
>JAEZBT010000211.1 GCA_023426865.1 Actinomycetes bacterium | reverse complement strand
CGCGCCGCCCCCCCCGCGGGGCCGCCCCCCCCGGGACTGGGTGAGGCACGCCGCGAGGTCCGGCAGGCCGAGACCCTCGCCGCGATGCCGGCGGTCGCGGACGCGGTCGGCGACGGGCGGGTGCCGTTGGCGCACCTCGATGCGCTCGGGCGGGTCGCGGAGGGCGCGGGCGAGCGCGCGGCGGCCGAGCTGGGCCGGCCGGATACGCAGGAGCGGCTCGTACGCCTGGCCGAGCGGAGCTCGCTGCGGGAGTTCGCGGCGGCGGCGGCCCGGCTGGTTGCATCGTTCGACCCTGCCGGGCTCGAGGAGGCATCCGCCACGCAGCGCCGGGAGCGATTCTTCGTGATGTCGCGCCGGCCCGAGGGCACGTTCCTCCGTGGGCGGCTGGACCACATGTCGGCCGAGGTCCTGCGCACCGCGATCGCCGTCGTCGGGATGGCTCCCGACGACGAGCGCACCAAGCCGCAGGCAGACGCCGATGCGCTGGTCGCGCTGGCCGAGCGGGCCGTCTCCGGGATGGCAGGCGTGCGGGCCCGCCGGTCGGCGCCGTCGGGGTCGCCGCTCCCGGACGCCGAGCAGGATGCGGCAGACGCTCGGATCTCGGGTGTCGCAAGCCGGCCGACGGTGTCCGTCCTCGTCCCTGCCGAGACCCTCGCCGAGCTCCAGCGCGCGCAGCGTCGGCGGGCCAGCCGGCCTGCGGGCGAGTGGGTCGACGAGTGGCGGGCGGTCGAGCCCGCCGCGCTCGAGGACGGCACGCCGCTGGCGATGTCCGAGCTCGCCCGGGTGCTGTGCGACAGCGAGGTCGGCCGGATCGTGGTGTCCGCCGACGGGGTCCCGATGGACCTCGGGCGGACGCAGCGCCTGTACACCGGTCAGCAACGTCGGGCCGTGATCGTGCGGGACCGGTGCTGCGCCTGGAACGGCTGCGACGTGCCGGCGGCCTACTGCGAGGTCCACCACATCCGCTGGTGGGACCGCGATCTCGGGCCGACGTCCGTTGAGAACGGCGTCCTGTTGTGCAGCCACCATCACCACGTGGTGCACCAGCACGACCTGCGGATCGTGCGGCTTGGCCGACCACCGACCCGCGGACCGGTGCTCGGCGAGCCGTGCCGGTACGTGTTCCTCCGGCGCGACGGACGGGAGGTCAATGCGCCACCGGGCGCGGAGGACGCGCCGGCGGGAGCGCAGGGTGCGCGGCAGGCAGCGGACGACGTACCGGCTGTCGTCCTGTCCGGAGCTGACCGGGCGCGCACGGGTGTGCTGGCGCGCGCCGGGTAGAGGTCCGCGCGGATGAGGGGTGTGCGGGTGAGGGGTGTGCGGGTGAGGGGTCTGCCTCGGGGCGAGCGACCTACGAGGTGGGGGTGGCGGCCGCCGCGGCGCGGGCCGCCGTGGGAAGGGCGTCGAGGATGCGGGAGAGGGCGGTGTCGTCGTGGGCGGCGGAGACGAACCACGCTTCGAAGGCGGACGGCGGGAGGAGAACCCCGGCGTCGGCCATGGCGTGGAAGAACGCGCGGTAGCGGACGGTGTCCTGCGCCTGGGCGTCCGCGTAGGTGGCGACGCCGGACGTGGCGGGCGCCTCACCGAGGAACACCGAGAAGAGGTTCCCGACGGCGCCGATGCGGTGCGGCTGCCCGACGGCGTCCAGGGCGCCCCGGACCGCCGTGCACAGGGCGTCGGCCACCTCGTCGACACGGGCGTAGACGGCATCGTCGGCGAGGCGGAGGGTGGCGAGACCCGCCGCGACGGCGACAGGGTTCCCGGACAAGGTTCCGGCCTGGTAGACCGGCCCCAACGGGGCGAGCGAGTCCATGACCGACGCGGGACCGCCCAACGCTGCCACCGGCAGGCCGCCGCCCAGCACCTTGCCGAAGGTGACCAGGTCGGGCGCCCAGTCCTCGGCCGCGAGAGCCCACCAGCCGCCGGGGCTGAGGCGGAACCCGGTGAGCACCTCGTCGAGGACCAGGAGGGCGCCGTGCCGGGCGGTGACGTCGCGCAGACCGCGGTTGAACCTGTCGGCCGGCGGGACGACGCCCATGTTGCACGGCACCGCCTCGGTGATCACCGCGGCGATCCGGCCCGGATGCGCGGCGAAGGCGGCCTCGACGGCCGCGAGGTCGTTGTACGGCAGCACGATCGTCTCGGCCGCCGTCGCCTCCGTCACACCCGCGGAGCCGGGCAGCCCCAGCGTCGCGACGCCGGAGCCGGCCGCCGCGAGGAGACCGTCCGCGTGACCGTGGTAGCAGCCGGCGAACTTCACGACGAGCGGGCGACCCGTGACCCCGCGCGCCAGACGGATTGCGGTCATCGTCGCCTCGGTGCCCGTGGAGACGAGGCGCAGGCGCTCGACGAACGGCACGCGCCGCACGACCTCCTCCGCGAGCTCGGCCTCCGCCACGGTCGGTGCCCCGAACGACAGGCCACGCGCGGCCGCTGCCTGGACGGCCGCGACCACCTCCGGGTGGGCGTGGCCGAGGATCGCGGGCCCCCAGGAGCCGATCAGGTCGACGTACTCCCGACCCTCCACGTCGGTCACGTACGCCCCGCGCGCTCTCGCGAGGAACCGCGGCACGCCTCCCACGGAGCCATACGCCCGCACCGGGGAGCTCACGCCTCCGGGCAGCACCGCCTGCGCGCGCTCGAACGCCGCGGCGTTGGTGGTGGGCGCCGGGGCGTCGGTGGGGCTGGAGTGCGCGGAGGGCACGGGGGGCGGCGTCATCGGGTGTCCCGGCGCAGGCGGGAGGCGAGCTCGACGGCCCAGTACGTCAGCACGGCCTCGGCGCCGGCGCGGCGGATCGCCAGGACCGACTCCTCGATCGCGCGGTCGCGGTCGATCCAGCCGTTCGCGGCGGCCGCCTCGACCATCGCGTACTCGCCGGAGACCTGGTACGCCCACACGGGCACCTCGCACACGGCGGCGACATCGGCGAGCACGTCCAGGTACGACGCGGCGGGCTTCACCATGACGATGTCGGCGCCCTCGGCGACGTCGAGCAGCGCCTCGCGCACGCCCTCGCGGCCGTTGGCCGGGGAGAGCTGGTACGTGCGCCGGTCGCCCGTGAGGGTCGACTCGACGGCGTCGCGGAACGGGCCGTAGAACGCGCTCGCGTACTTCGCCGCGTAGGCGAGGAGCACGACGTCGGTTCGGCCGGCGTCGTCGAGGGCGGTGCGGACCGCCGAGACCTGGCCGTCCATCATCCCGGAGAGCCCGAGCAGGTGGGCGCCCGCCTCGGCCTGCGCGACCGCCATCCGCGCGTAGACCTCGAGCGTCGCGTCGTTGTCGACGGTGCCGTCGGCGGACAGCACGCCGCAGTGGCCGTGGTCGGTGAACTCGTCCAGGCACAGGTCCGCCATGACGACCAGCGCATCCCCGGCCTCGGCGACCGCGTCGGCGATCGCCACGTTGAGCACGCCCGCGGGGTCGCAGGCCGCGGACCCGGTGGCGTCGCGCCGATCCGGGACGCCGAACAGCATGACGCCGCCGACGCCGGCCTCGGCCGCCTCCGCGACCGCCCGGCGCAGCGAGTCGCGCGAGTGCTGGACCACCCCAGGCATCGACACGACCGGCAGCGGCTCCCGCGTGCCCTCGCGCACGAACAACGGCAGGACGAGCTC
>JAEZBT010000024.1 GCA_023426865.1 Actinomycetes bacterium | reverse complement strand
TCTCTAATACGGTCCTGGGCGCCGCGTAGGGGAAACACGGGGCGGGGCCACGCCCGCGCTCTAATCGGAGCCGCGGCGTGGCCACGGCTGGCACCTTGGGCGCTCTAGGCCCGCTTCATGAAGTTGGCCACCAGCTGATAGACCATAACGCCGATCAGGATCAGCAGGATTGGCGTGGTCAACGGGTGGAGCGGCAGCGGCGCGGTGAGGATGACCAGAAACACCAGTGGCATCACTGCCAGCGCCATCATCGCGTAGCGGTTCCGCATCGGGCTGGCGTAGGCGAACGTGTGCTTGCCCTTCTCGCGCTCCACCAGCCCATCGACGAGCCACGGCACGATGAAGAGGAGCGAGTACGGCGCCCACAGCAGCACACTCGACAGTCGCACGAAACACGCCCAAATGAGCGTCCACCAGGCGCGTAAGCGACCTTCCCACCAGTGGAAGACCGGGCGGCCGAAGTCCTCCATACCCTTCGCCGCCTGCATCTCCTCCTCAGTGGGGATAAACGGCTCGAAGGTATGGGCCATGATCTGAGTGTCGACGAACACCGCGGTAAACCAGCGGCTGCCGCGATCCGTGGACTTTTCCGCCACTTCGCCAGAATAGAAGTCGCGGTTCATGCCCCCCTCGACCTCGATCACTTTGACCAGGTAGCTCTCTCCAACAAAGACGATGAACAGGCCGACGTAAAGCGTCAGGAGCAGAAAGAGTTTGTACCAGGTGGAAGACTGACCCTTGGCCATCACTGCTCCCGCGGCGGTATGAGGTGATCAGGTGGGCGGAAGACATGGCCGACCTCGACATCCAGCCGGCCCCAGTGGCCGCCGGGATAGATCTTTCGGAGCAGGAGCATCCGGATGGCTGGCCCCGGTGGGCGCTGCTCATATGGACTCAGCTCTCGAACCTGAATGATCGCGTGTGGGTGCCGCGGCAGCCACATGCAGAGAGGATCCTCAGCTTCTTTAAGCGGATCCCACACCCGCTCGCCGTCTCGCACTTCGAGGTGCACAACCTCGGGCGTGTGGAACAACAGGCCGGCAAGGTAGGCAGTCTGTACGTCGCGGCGGGACGCCTCGGGCTGCGCTGCTCGGTGGTTCATCCATTCCATGGCCGACTTGATGCACACGCCGATCAGCGGGGCGGTGGACTCAAGCGGCAGCGGCTCCGGCCAAGGCAGTCGCTCGCTGAGATGCCAGGCCAGACCCTCAGTTCCCGGCTGCAGCTCCGGGAATATCTCGAACACGACGCGCGCGTGCTGGGCGATCCGCATGTGGCGCAGGATCTCCGTGAGCACCGAGGCTGGTGTGCGTACGAAACTGAGGTTGGACACGTGGAGGGACCGACTATCTGCCTTCCTAGCAGGAAGCCTTACATTGGGATGAAACGCTCGCGCTCTGTTACCCAGCGAACCCATCAGCCCGCCTTGGCAGTCAAGATGGGAACGCGCCACTTGATTACGCGCCCTGCAGAGACGCGTGCAAACCCCTCCAGGTTGGGCACACAGCTTAACATCTGGGCCGGCACGAGAGGCACCGTCTCCTCTTTCAAGGATTCACTGACGGTGCCTCGGAAAATCAATGGGTTATCGCTTTCACTGGCAGCCGAGTGCCCAACGTCGACCCGGCGCACGACCGTCTCCGAGAACATGTCGGCAATGTACTCCTGCGTCCCGGTGTCATTGCAGCGCAGAGCGATCACGTTGTTGATGTTGCCCAGGGTCTTCAGGGCCAGATCCTTGGAGCCCAGTCGATCCGCGATGTCCGAGATGGTCTGGGTAGCCAGGAAGCAGCTGAACCCGGAGCCGCGGCCCTTGTTGAGCAGCTGCACCAGCGGCGCGTTGATGACCTCCGCACACTCGTCCACGAAAAGTGCGATGCGCACCTGCTCAGACCGCTCGCCGAAATTGTACCGGTCGCCGGCGACGGCGGTCAGATCCGACAGGAACAGCGAGCCAATGGCGCTGGCCACCATGGAGTCCGACAGCGAGTCCAAGCCCAGGTAAGCAACCTGGCCAGCCCGCGTGATCTTGCCGAAGTCGGTGATGAGGCGACTGTCCTCGGCGTCCTCGTAGTTCGGGGACAGGAGGCCTCCCATGGGGCCCGACGTCAGCATGGTCAGGACCGGCATCAGCGATGTCACCATCTTGCCGAAGTGCGTGCTGTCGTGCTCGAAGCTGGAGATCAGGCCCTCGACCGTCGAATTGGCACTAATAGGCATTATGTGGTCGCGGTAATACTGGATGTACGCTTTGGCTATGCCCTCCTCGCCCTTCGCGCGCATCTTCTCCACGAACGGCTTGGACTCGACGATCCAGCCATTAGCCGCATCCAGCCCGTTGGCATCCTTGCCAGGCTTCACTCGCTCGAAGTGAGTCTCGAGGACTCGGATCATCAGGCCGGTCATGCCGCCTTCGAGCAGGCGCCGGAGCATCACGATGGACGGGCGGTCGGCAATGAACAGCAGCGCCTCGCACAGCTTATTCACCGCCATCATCGAGAAGGACACGAAGGGATCCGAGGTGCTCTCCGACTGGATGAGGCTGGCGATTCGGGTTGCCAGCTCGGTGGCTCGACCGAAATTCTTCAGTGGGTCGATACGTGCCGACTTCTCCGGGAACGCCGGGTGGAAGTACACGAAGTCATTGGGACGTCCCAATTCCTCGCATGCGATGCGCGCAGCGTCGCACATGTCCCGATCGCCCTTCGGGTCGATGATGATCACCGCGTAGTCCATGGCGATCATCTGGGCGATCAGAGCATCGAAGGTTCGCGTCTTACCGGAGCCGGTGGTGCCGACAATCAGCGTGTGCGTGCCGGCATGCTCCACCGGCATGAACAGCTTCGCCTCGTGCATCACGCCCAGTCCATGGATCCAGCGGTGACCCATGGCCCCTTCGGACCGGGGCATAAGCTTGTCCGGATCGTACCGAGTGATCGTGTACGCAATCTGGGTCTGCTCCTGTGACCAGTTGAACCCGTAGCCGAGAAACAAGTGGCCCGGCTTCTCCGCGCAGATGGCCTTCAGCTCGGCACGTGTCATAAAGGTCAGCCCAGCGCCGTTCATGGCCCGCTGCACGCGATGAAGGCGCATAGCCGGCAGCGCTCGGTAGGCGGCCATGGAGATGCAGAAGGCCGCAAACAGGTAGAAGAGCGTCGCCTGGTAGTCGGAGAAGAGCGTGACCACAAAGGCAATCAGACCCGCGGCGGCCCAGGTGGCGATCGAGTACCGCTCATAGATGGGGCGGAACGGGTCCTCGTACGCGGTCAACTGCTGGCTCACGCCTTACCTCCATGTGCCTTTACGGTGTCGCGTGCGATCTGCAGGAAATCCTTGCCGTCAACACGCACGACCCAATCGGGCATCTTGTATTCCGGGTTCACCTTGATGTCCTTGATCGCCTCGATGTCCATGGTGGGCGGCAGCTGCACAATAAAGGCCGGATTCGCCCTGTCCTCCAGCACCGCGAACATGGGTCCTATGCGCGGCCCACCCTGGCGGCTGGTGTAATACTTCAGCGCCCTCTTGATGATCTCGGGCGTGCACTGCGTCAGGTCGTTCGGATCCAGGCCGTGCTTGACCATGTCCATGAGCACCACGCGCATGACCATGCCGTTGATCCATTCGATCTTGATCGGATTGAGGTCGCTCTTCTTGTCGGCGGCGAGGTCACCCAGGCCACGTGGGTACTTCTTCCCCGTGTTCTGCACCGGGATGACGGGCAGAGTCGGCTCTGCGGCAGACATCGCGGCCGGTCGCGGGCCGGTAGTGTCGACCGGCGCCTTGGCGACCGGGTTGATCACGGTTGAGGGCGCGGACGGGCCGCGGCCAGGTGCCGGCGCCGCCCCAGCGATCGGCTGGAACTTGCGCTCCCGGCGCGCCGGCGCCTCCTGCGCTGACCGATTGCCTTGTGCGGCGGACTGCCCCTGCGCAGGACGCGCACCAGATGGCGCCCCCGACGGGCGAGCGCCCTCGGCCTCGCGCCGGGCCGAGGACGTGCCGCGGTCCCGGGGCGCGTCGGACGCACCCTGCTGCCGCGATTGCCGCTGAGGTGCGACCTGGCCCGCGGCGGTGTCGTTCGCCCCCCCTGCAGGCTCCTCATCCCCGGGGAGGGTGACGGCTTGGCCGTCGGCAATCGCCGGGAACTCGCGCCGCACGGCCTCCCAGGTCCGATGCACGAAGCCCGTGAAGACCACGCACTTGGCTGCCTGGCCGTTCGGAAAGCTGCGCTCAGTCGTCTTCCTGGACGAGCCCGCGTCGGTGACGAGCCAGCGCTGCTGTGCGCAATGGCTCAGGATGTCCTCTGGCGCCATGCCTAGCTTCTCCAGCCCTGCGGGAAAGCGCACGACCAGGCCATCGCTCGTCTCGAACACGTCCTGCTGCCAGATCAGCTTGCGGCTTGCTATGCGGCGGATGACGCCAGACACGGCTGGTCCGGCGAAGCCCATCGTCTCGAGCTTGGCCAGGCAGTCCGCTGCGGACTCACCCTCGCCGGTCCGCTTATCGCGGCGTCGTTCGGCCTCCATGCTGGTCTCGTCCGCCAGGTCGCGGCGATTCTTGCGGTCAGCGATGAAGGGCTCCGCTGCGCCGGCGACAGGCTCGGGCTGCAGCGGCTCCGACGCTGACGCAGTGGCGGCACTGGCCGCTGGCGTCTGCGCTGGCGGCGCTGTCGACGCCGATGTGGTCGCGGCTGCCACGGGGGACGCCTCAGAGGTGACCTGCGGCTCAGGTCTCGCCTGCGGAACCTGTGGAGCGCCCAAGGCGGACTCAGCCGACTGTGGAGCGTCGGCAACCTGGACCGCCGCGGCAGCGGCTGCGCGATCGGCGTCGGTCATGAAGGGCGGCCGTGCCTGCGCCTCCAGCTCCGGCGGCAACGGCAGGTTGCCGAATATGTACTCCGGCTGCGCGAACTTGATGGCCCGCAGGTCCGGCGTGAGCAGCACCTCGTCCCTGTGGGTCGTCTTGACCGACAGCGCCCAGATGGCGCCCGCTCGCTCAACCTCCTTGCCTTTCTCCTCGAAGCCCTCGATGTAGCCGGTGTCGGCTAGCAGCTGCACCATGTCCGCCCTGGACGGCAGACCGGGGATGTTCTTCTTGGCCAGCGCCGGAAGGACGGCGTCGATGATGGCCGGGTTCAAGCCGAACGTGCCGGCGTTGGTGTGATAGAGCGACGCGCCGCGCTTGTTGACCTCGATCTTGTTGCTCTCCACCAGCTTGCGCAGTTCCGCCATGAACAGCGCGCCGACGCTGTGCGTGCCACCCTGACCTGTCTGCTGGGTCTTGGCCGCCAGACGCTTCAGGTCCGCCTCGACCGACAGGGAGTCGGCCTGGGAGACCACCACGGACATCAGGTTGTTCGCCGCACGCCCCGTGGCAATGCTCATCATCAGCAGCGTGACGACCTCCTGGGTCGGCTCGTCACTCAGCCACGCCAGCATGTCGTGGCCGAGGATCTCTCTTACGACGGCAGTGCCCACCGGCTTGTGCCGCTCGTGGCGCGCGCCCGAGCGCCAGTAGATGCGGTAATGGGTCAGCCCGTTGGCCATCAGCCACGCGTACAGGCTCCCGTCCATGGAAGGCCACGTCTTGGTATTCGTCGGATCCGTCGCGCCGCAGTCAACCAGAGGCTTGCCCAGGTCGTGGAAGAGACCGCCGAGCATCGTGGCCATGCGCCAGCGCGGCGTGTAGAGGGCGCGCTCACTCGGGGACAGCTCCATCCCCACCTGCTTTCCGTCAGCCATGCGCGCGGCGTGCAGCGCGACCTCGAAGCCATGAGCCAGCAGGCCGCCCGGCCCGAAGTGGTGGTGCGCCTCGCTTGCCGGCAAGAGGTGCACCCACTCCGCGTATCGGCGGAAAACAGGCAGGACCAGGGCGTCGAACCTGGCCGGTGTCAGGGGGCTGAAGGACTTGATGCGCTGGATCACATCCCGCTGGGTCTCCAACAGCTGGTCTGGGTGAGCTGCGACTACGGCAGCACCCCTTTCAGGCCACCGCGGCACGGGCTCGCCGAATGCGTAGGGCGCGCCAGGGTCAAGGATCTCGGTGATCTGGGGGCCCCCGGCCGCAGGCGCCGCCGTCTGCGTAGCCAGCTCCGGTGCTTGGGCCGCTGGATCCGGCGCGGGCGCGGCGGAACCACGGGCAAAGAGGAACTTGGACAGGCCTTTGAGCATGTCCACCAGTATTGCCGGGTGCCCCGCCTCGATCGGCTCGCAACCCCGGCCCGATGGGCGAGGGTTGCACCGTCGCCGCATCCCCGCACCCAACGCACAATGGGCGCACCACGCCCCTGGCGTCGGACCGGCCCGTAGCCGGATACACACCCACCCCGCGGGGACACGCATCCCCGCCAGGGGCTGCTGTCTCCGCAATCTCAGGAGATAGCAACATGACGTTCGATTCCAACAACTGCCCCGCCACCGAGCAGGGCAATGCCCCCAGCTCCATCCAGGTCACGGCCGATCCCAGAAGCGTGCTTCGCGGTATCGGTGCCACCTTCAGCGGCAAGCTGGTCGTGCTGGGCGAGCTACTCCAGAATGCCCGCCGCGCCGGTGCCACCCACGTCGATTTCTTCGTGACCGATGACGTGGTCGTCGTGCAGGACAATGGCTGCGGCATCAGCGACTTCGGGATCCTCTTCTCGCTGGCCAAGTCCGGCTGGGACCAGGGGATCCAGGAGGCCGAGGGCCCGTATGGCATGGGACTCTGCGCCGCCATCTTTGCCTGCAAGGCATTGGGGATCATGTCGCTGGGCAAGCACGTCTACGCGATGACCCAGGACCTGCAGGACCTGAAGGCCGTGCCGGTCAACGACAGCGCGGATCTCGGTGTTACCGAGTTCCGGCTCCACGACTACAACTTCGGCACCGCCGCTCACGTCCGCGCGTATCTGCGCAAGCTGGTTCGGGGCTTTCCCATCCCAGTGTTCCTGGATGGCGAGGAGCTTCCTCGTCCCGATGCACTTGAGAACCTCGAGGTGATCGCTGCATCGATCGGCCACGTTTCGCGCGTGACCGTCGAGACCGACGCCCTTGCGACCTACTACCTCCAGGGCCTCCCGATCCACGTATGGGAGGGGCATCACGACCTTGTGCACACGAGCAAGTCGGTCGTCCACCTCGACCCCACCGCTTTCAAGGGCAGGATGCCCGACCGGGCCTATCTGGTCGACGCGGAGAGTGCGAGCAAGACGATCACGGAAGAGCTCCGAGCCCTTCGGATCTCGTTCCTGGAGGAGCGCCGGCGCGTAATGTCCGAAGAGGCGTTCTGCGCGGAGCACTACGGAGAGGCCCTAAAGCTGGGAATGAAGGACCTCTTGAATTCGCTGTCCCGCTTCCCCGGGCACTGGGCTTGGACCTTCGAGGGTGACCCTGTCCTCCAGCAGCATGTGGAGGATGGCCGCGATTATCCGAGTGAGGATTGGACCCGTGACGCTGTGGCTAAGCATGGCCTCATGGAGTTCGAGGACTACGCGGATGAGCAGGAGTACCTGCTGTGTAGGCAGTTCGTCCACGGGGCTGGTGTACTGGCTACCGACGGTCGGGCGCCGTTCTGGCACTGGTCTCGTGCGCATACGCAAAGCGTAGAGCCGTACCAGTTCTCGTGGCGGGTTGGCAACAGCCTTGGGAGCGACGAGGTGATGATCTTCGGAACGCCCACGGCGTTGTGCGTGGTCGATAAGATCCTGGCCAAGTGGGACCCGGGCGATGCAACCGCCGAAGAGATCCCGCTTCAGTTGCGGCCGCTCGTTCGTGCGGAGGTTGAGATTGCCGCGCGCTACGACGCTGACAACAACGTGCTCTACGTGACTCCCGAAACGGACCCGTGGGTCGCCGCGCGGAACATCGTCACCTTCACCGACAGTGATGATCGCCACGACGAGCATGTGGAGTATGTGACCTGTCAGGCGATTGCCGCTGTCCGGCAGGCTATCCTCAGTCCGGACCCGGTGGGTCTCCTGAGGAGCATGCTGGATAATGGTCTGCCGCGTAGGTTCCCGAACGCCCTGAAGGGCAGTCGCTTCCTACTGGAGTTCGATGAGCAAGGTGTCCTGAGCGTTAAGCAGGCCACCTGAGAGACCTGTATCACTGGGCGCCCTTCGGGGCGCCTTTCTTTTTCCGGCCATGAAAAAGGGGCGGACCCGAAGACCCGCCCCCCACCCGCCTCCCTTCCTGGGAGAAGTAGTCAGTAGGCCTGTGCCGTCATCACCTGCCCAGCGCGGCGAGCCATGGTTGCCGAGTGGCGGTACCACACCCGGGACCGACTGATGTCCTGACGGACGCCCACGCCGTTCTCATACATGTAACCGATGTTATGTGCCGCGGTTGCATGGCCCATCTCGGATGCCCTTCGGAACATCTCCATGGCCTTCGACGTATTCTGCTCGACGCCCAGGCCCTGCAGCAGCAGCAGACCCATGTTGTTCATTGCATCGACATCGCCGCCCCGGGCGGCCCGGCTGAAGTAGCGGTAGGCCTCGGCATAGTTGCCGGCCGCATGGGCGTCCAGGCCACGCTGGTTCGTGGTCAGGGGATCACGCAGGTCCTGGTACTCGAGGGAAAGGTCCACGGACTGGGCGCGCGCCACCCGTGCGCGCTCCCCTCCGCCGGCAAGGTCAGTAACGATCGCTTCCAGCTGCGCCACCTTGCGACGCAGAACCTCGGCCTCGTCTTCTGGCGAGGCGGCTATGATTCCGTTCTCCGGCTCGTAGCGGTTGCTCACAGCCGGATAGTCCCGCTCCTTGCGGCCAAAGATGCCGCGCAGACGTGCGACGAAGCCGCGATCCTCGTTGGCTGCCGCCGGGGCAGCGGCCGGCGGGCGGACGATGACCGCCGGGCTGGTGGCGGAAGCACTTGCCGACTGGGCGAGTTGGTGGACGGTCGTGGCGCCGGCGACACCGGCGGCAACTGCACGCTCTGCCCACTTCCTTGCCTCACCCGGGCTCGGCGCTCCAAGGGAGCCATCCAGATGGCCATTTGCCAGGGCCAGCATGGCATTGCCGTCGCCGGCGTTGGCGGCGAGCTCGAAATACGGTTTGGCGCTAGCCCCGTTGCCGGTCGCCACGTAGTGGTTGGCCAGCTCGGCCGCCGCCCGGGTGTGACCGCGCTGCGCAGCCTTGGCCAGCCATGCCTGCCCGCCCATCGTGTCAGTCGCCTGTCCGTCACCAGTCAGCAGAGCGTGGCCCAGTAGATAGCCAGCCTCGCTCTCGTCGCCGGCATTGAAGGCATGCTCGAGCAGCACGCGGGCCTGATTCTGATTCTGGGAGCGCGTAGCCGGGTCGGTGCCGGGAATGCGAGCCTGGGCCAGCAGCTCCTTGCCGAGCTTCACCTGTGAAGCAACGTCGCCCTTCACCGCGGCCTGCTGCAGGTGGTAGTACATGGCCTCGCGGGCGACCTGCTGATGACGGCTACCCTCGTAGTAATCGGCGAGGGCGGCGTGGGCGTACGCACCAGTTGCTGCCCCCGACCGGATGACGCTCTCCAGGTACAAGATGCCGCGGGGCACTTCGCCGGTGGCCAAGTAATAGCGGCCGGCCTCGTACATCGCCTCGACGTCACCTCCGTCGGCACGGGCAGCGACACTGGCGATCGTGGATGCGGTCGCTGCCATGGCAGTCGGGGCACCGGCAATGAGCACGGTTGCGAGGGCCAGGGACAGTGCGGTCTTCTTCATGAATGCGAGCAAGGTCTACTGAGACCTGAGGACTGTAAGCCCTCCCCCCCCAGCCCAAGCTGGGCCAACCCGGGCCGATGGGTGGGGGGTTACCTGCCAGCCCCACTCAGGCATAGAAAACCCCCTGCAGCATGCTGCAGGGGGTTGGGGTACTACGGTGTGGCGGCTGGCGCCTCTGTGCGATGGGCCAAGACCAGCAGGTCTGCCATCACTGTGGCGCAGATGATGCCTGGGTCCAGCTCCCGCTCAATCCGCCGCTGGATCTCGGCGAGGTCCTGGGAGAACGCCTCCGGGGTGTAGACGTACGGTGCCCAGCGGTGGGCCGGCAGGTCGCCGTCCGCCGCCGACCAGGTCAGCGAGGTGGAGAACCCCTCCTCCCCGTACACGTCACCATCGTGCAGCGTGAAATCCAGCGATGCGATAACCTCGCCATCCCTCATCAGCTCGACGCTGTGCGACCACTCCTCGTCGCCAGACTGCCGGGGCTCGGTCATCGAGACGCTGTGCTCGCCGAATACGTCCGAAAGCTCTTCCAGACGCTTCAGCATCAGCGGGCTGATCACCCCCCATGCCGCGTTGTAACTCTCGTAGTCCATGCATGTGCTCCACGGGTGCCATCGCCCTGGCGATGCACCCCTTCGATGGTTTGATCAGCGCAAGCCGATGGTGCAGAGCTTGTCGTCCTTAGCTAGCACACTGAAGGCGCGCTGGCGGAACGTCAGGATCTGGGCTTCGCGTTCGTCGCTGTCGCTGGCAAAGCGCAGTCCCGGCCGCCCCATGGCACGTCCGATGGCTTCGTCGATGGTCGGCGCTGATCCGCTTCGGATCGCCGCGTAGCCGCGGGGGCCACCAGCCGGTGTGACGGTGGCCAGGTAGCCGCCGGGGGCGGTAGCCAGAACCTTGCAAACGGCGACCTCAGACATGACCCACCCCCAACGGGATGACGTCGATGGCAACGCCCAGGCCCTGGTCCTCGATCTCAAGCTCCGCAGCAATGCTGCAGGTGGCCTCGACCTCGAAGGACCCCTGGCGGGTAACGACTTTGAACTTGAACATGATGTAGCGCTCCTGGTCCGGTGCGGACCTTCAGGGCGGAGCGCCTCCCCTGCGGGAAGAGCCCCGCGGGGTGTTTCCGGGAATCGCCCGGTCGAAAGCTCCACGCGGGAGTCATGGCAGGAACTGTAGTCGCCGGCAGGCCTCGCGTCGCCTGCCCAACTCCGGGGCGAACACGCCTGGTTAACCGCGGCGGAGTCAGCGCCAGTTAGCGGGCCGGGTGCTGGCCGCAACCGCTTAGGCTTTTCTCAATTGCAGGAGACTCCCCATGACCGCGCAGCAAGCGATCCTCGAACACCTGACAGCCCAGCTCGGTGCAACCACATCGGCAACCATGGAGGGGGGATGCCTTCGCCTGCTCTACAGCGCAGGACCCGCCGAGAGGCCGCTTGTGCCGCTGTTCGATGCTCTCGCCCCGGACATCACAGCGGATATTGCGGTTCCTGGTTGCAGCGGCAGCATGGGCGAATCTCTCCTCATGGGCCAGGTGTCGGGCCATGGCTTCGCTGCACGCAGCTTTGTGGGTCGGACGGGGCAGCGACAACTGGAGGTCTGCCTCTACCCGGACGGGGCCAGCGCTGGCACGGCACACCAAGACACTCTTTCTCGAGTCGTGACCTCGCTGCTAGCTTCTACAGGGAACTTTCCCCAGAGCCTCATGAGAGTGGTCACGCGCCAGCTGCACAATCCGGACAACCCCGCCATGGCAAAGGCCCTGGCCGCACAGCTCGCCGCGGTGCTGGCGGACTACTTGGCCACCGACTTCGGCGAGGCGGGCAGCGAAGCAATTCGCGCCTTCTCCTAAACCTCAGTCCTGCCGCAACGAAGGAGCCCCGCTTACGCGGGGCTCTTTCGTTGCGGGCTCGACGCGCGGCGGCATACACCTCCCGAAGCTCGACCGGGCTTAAGGCGTGCCAGTTACCAGTGTTGCCAGGCGACGACGCGTCCTTGAACTAGAAATTCTCGTCCCCGAAATCGGGGCCGAGGGCGGCCGCACCCTGATACTGCGGCTGGCCATAGGCATGATCGGCCTCGTGCTCGTCGTTGGGGCCGCTCCGACTCGATCCCGCGTGGCTGGACCCCTGTTCCCGGCCACCGAGCAGCTCGAATCCAGACGCGTGGATCTCGGTCGTGTACACCTTGCTCCCGTCCGGCTTGGTGTACTGGTCGTAGTCGATGCTGCCAGTGACATACACCATCTTGCCCTTATCGATCAGGTCCGCGGCCAGATCTCCTAGCCGCCCGAAGAACTTGACGCGATGCCACTGCGTCTTGACCACCTGCTGGCCGTCGTGGCCCTTTCGCACGGTGTCCGTGGCGAGTCGCACGGTAGTGATGGTCAGGCCGCCCTGGGTCACCTTGACCTCCGGCGCCGCGCCAATCCCACCGATCAGGTGAACCGTGTTGACTCCTCTCGCCATCTGTCAAATCTCCCGCCCTGCGTAAGTTCGCCGCCCGGATCGCCCGGGCCCGTTCTGGCCGCTGCATCTTGCTACCGGTGGCCGCTGGCCAGAGTTACCCGCCGCGACCCTTTGCCCGGGAAAGCTCGGCGACCGTGGCCGGCTCCGCTGATGGCAGGATTGCAAGGACCGGGATGGACTGCGGTTGCGGACGGAAGATGACCATGCACTGGAAAGCCCGACCAGTCGTCCAGTGGCCAGCTGCCACTGTCCGGTTCATCCCGCTGAGGGCGTCCTCCATGCAGGTGCGAGCCTCCTCCAGCCGGAGCTCAAAGCTCGCCCGACGCCGCTGAGGCGGAAGGCTTTCGGCCGCGTCCGCCAGCGCCTGCAACCAGGTGGCGGTCAGGTAGGTCGCAAGGGCCATCTGCGCCCGCGGCGTTCCAGCGATCTGGCAGATCAGCCGGGGCGCGCTATCGAGCTGGAACTCAGCCGGCAGCGTCGGCTTCCAGCCAATGTACTCATCCTCCTTCAGCGTGTTGAGCGCGGCAAGCGAGGACTGGCGATAGATGTTGATCAAGGTGTTCAGTCGGCGCCAGGAGGCACGGCCGTCGGGCGCGATGAAGGCATTTCGAGCATCCCTCGAGGCGCAGGTGAGTATCTCGACCAGGGCCGCCGTCGCGGTGTGGTAGCTGTCGTGCAGCTTCACGATGACCTTGTCATCCGGCAGGGAGTCCAGGCGCACCGAGCGGAAGGGCGCAGCCATGATGATGTCTGGACCGCCGTCGGCCTCCAGATCGACCAGCCCCCAACTCGTGTCGGCGGAGTCCCCAGGCCAAGCGATCATGGGCAGGGCCCGCGCCTCGTCGTATGTGACGTCGACAGCCTGCCTGTCCAGGTTGAGCTGCGGCCGATCTGCGTAGCGCAGGTACTCGCGCCACGAAGACTCGGCCTCATCTGTCAGGGCGCGCGCCAGCTGGCCAGAGAACGCATTCAAGCTGGAAGAGGGCGCGTCCGGCATAGACGCGCGGACGACCTCGAGGGCCCGCTCAAGGCCACGGAGGTTCCCCAGATGCCAGGCTTCGCTCGATGCGACGACAGGCTGCAGGTTCGACTTCTTGTCTCGTTCCATGGACACACCAGCATTCAGTGGCCCTCATCCTAGACAGCTCCACCCCCCGGACACCTCGCTAACCACGCCGGATCGGCCCCGGGTTGCGTTCTATCCGGGTGGAACGGACCCCATAAAGGCCGAAACGTGCACTGGATCGCGCTTGGGCACCTACGACGACTAGGGTTGAGCAAGTGCGCGCCCCGTGGCGCGGTGCAGGACTCGCCCGGCGCCGGCAGCGTTCCGATATGGGCTGCACGTCGGGCTGCTGCGGATCTCAGCGAACCCGCAAGCGAGTGCATCAAGCACAGCGGTCACCTCATCGGCCGTGGCTACACGGCAGGATGGAAGCCCGCCATTGCCGCGCTCGACCGCCTGCAGCTGCCAGTCCCCCGGGGTCCCATCCGCCAGCTGGAAATGGCCCACGCCCGGGACCCAGCAAATTGCAGTCTCGTGCCCGTAAGGGCCATGGAGTCGCAGCGCCTGCCATGCGGTGAGCACGGCCTGGACGGTGGTGCCGAGGCTGGGGGGTGCGGCTCTATCGGCCCGGGTTGGTTGATTGAAGTCCCGCATCATGCATCTCCACGTAGGGCGGCATTTCAGCAGGTGGCCCCTGCCATCGAAGTTGTGCTTCGGAAGCCCGGAAAAAGGAAAGGCCCCCGTCCGTAAAGGACAGGGGCCTGGTTTGGCTGGCGGTGTTGCTAGCCAGCGGCCGGAGCGCGATTCCCTGCTCAGGCAGCCAGGGTGGTCGCAGAGTAGGCGTAATGGTCGCCCCACTCCTCGCGGAAGGTTTCCTCGACCGGCTCGACCGTGCCCCCGTAACGGCGCATGGTCAGGCACAGGAGAGGAACCTCCCGCGGCACCAGCAGGCCCTGCCGAACACACCAGCTCTTGAGCTGGGCGACGTTGGCACCGCTGTAGTGGCGGTACACGGGCGGCATGCGCGTGTACGGGGTCACGATCTGCCCTGTGGCGGCACAGACCTCGAACGAACCGTGCGGTCCGGTAACGGTGATGGTGTCCATAGTGGCTCTCGGATGTGGCACGCGCGCCCAGCAGTCCAGGATCGATTGCGGGGGGCTGCCGGGGCGGTTAGCCGACCTGGCCGCGGACGTGCTTCAGGAGGAGCTCGATGGCCTGATCCTTGGGCATGCCGTTGATAACCGTTGCGTCAGGATTACGGCGCTTGAACTGATCGATGGCCGCTTCCTCCAGCGAGACCTTGCCCACGAGGTGGCGCAGCAGGCCGCCCTGTACGAACAGGACGGTCCTGGCGGTCTTGCGGTACAGCCGCTCGGCCTCCTTCTTTTCCTGCTCGGCGTAGACCAGGTCGTCGATGTACTCATCCAGCGTCTCCATGCCGGGGATCCTCTCCGCGGCCGGCTTCTTGCTGAAGTAGTCCTTGACCACGCCACCGATTCGAGCGCGGGTGAACTCGTCGACATGGTGCAGCGCGGCCATGGTCGATCCACCATGGCCCTCGTTGTACGCCTCGCCGACACGCTTGCCGTTGAAGTAGATGTCGGCGGTGAAGGCCACAGTTTCGCGGCTCAGCGCCTGCGAGATCTTCAGCTTCTTGAGGGTGATCATGTTGCTGCTCCTTGAGGTGCGGACGCAGCATCCCCATGCGGGGATGTGCCCCGCGGGGTGATGGGTCAGAGTGACCCAGGTGTGTGCCGGTAAGCCGGCCCTTTGCCAGACGACTGGCGAAGCACGTTGCAGCGCGGTCCAAAGCTGGACCGACGCAGCTCGCTCAAAGTCTCGCTCTGCAAGGCCTTGAGCGAGCCGCGCCTCACGGCGGGGCTCTGTCATCCGGGGGCGGTGAGGGGACACCGTTCGGAAGGTTGCGGAAAGGGGGTAACCGCGAACCCTGGCATACCTCGATTGACGGGTGGGCGTGCCAGCTGACGGTGAGCAGGTTAATGAGGCGCCGCGGAAATGTCCTCACCCAACCCCCACTCATGCGTCCGCGGTTACGTCAGGGCGGCGCGAGGCACATGCAGACGAGCGTTGCCCACGGTCACGTCAACGCGGCCTCCAATCTCTGCACCCACGTCACTGAGGTCGCCCCAGGTCTCGAACAGGACGCCGCCCGCAGCGACCACTCGGACCAGGTACCCCTCCGCTTCTTCGCTGATCTCTAGCGTCGCATCGGCGATGATCGGGTGGTCCCACACGCCGGCCTCGAGGCGGGGGCGGCGCCACGCCGGCGGCGACGGCTCCTCGCCCAGCGCGATGGACGCCATGTCGTAGTCGTCAACCACCGACTCTGGCACTGGAAAGCTGGGCATCCAGCCTACAGGAAGGCTGGCCAGAACGGCCTGGCAATCGCTGATGTCCAGATGGACCCGCGCCCTGGTCACGGCGACGTAAAGTAGGTTGCCCTCCTCCGGCGCCCATCCGAACAGGCCGGGATTGGCCTCGGGCCCTTTCACTTTGAAGTCGTCCAGCAGCTTGACGGTCTCGAACTCCGAGCCCTTGGCCTTGTGGGCGGTGGACAGCATTACATCGCAGGTTTCCGGCTCGGCCTCGTTCCCGCGGATCCGCTCCAAGCTCTCCCGCAGCTGCCGGCTCCCGAACTCATCAACTACGCGCACCAGCATGCGCAGATGGGCGTAGCCGTCATGCGCGATCGCCTCACGGACAGCCTGCCAATGCGCAAACTCAGCCAGCTCCGGATGGGCAGTTGGAATGCCGGCCTGCAGCTGCTCGGCGGCGTCGACCAGCTTGACCATCTCGTCGACGCCGCCGACCACGCCGACCTTGTAGCCCGGGGCGTCACGCTGCACCTCAAAAAGCTGCCCGATCAAGCTCGCATTGGTTCGGGCCAGGTAGCAGTGCGGGGTATCGCAGACCGAGACGAAGCCGGGCTGATTCGGATCACCCCTCAGCGGTAGGTCGGCGCCGCACTGGTCGTGCAGGATCGCATTGGCAACCTCCGCGATCTCTGGGCCGAAGCGGAAGCTTTGTGTCAGCTGTACCCGATGAGCGATCTGAAAGCTATCCATGGAGTTGACCGAGCCGCGCCACGAGTAGATGCTCTGGCGGGCATCACCAACGATCACGAGCTGGGCATGCTTCTGATTGCGGAGCACCTCAACGAATAGGGCCGAGGAATCCTGGCATTCGTCCGTCATGATCGTCGTGTACGGCAGACGCGGCTCAGCCAGCGCCCACTCCTTCAGATAGACGTCATGAGTTACAGGCATCGACGATGTGGGCAGCATCATCGAAGCCCACACGTCGGCAGCCTTCTTGGTAATCACCTGGGCAGCTTCCCGACTCGAGCTCTTGTCGCCGCGACACGCCCGCAGCGCGCTTCCCATGGCGTGCTTTGCAGTGATGGTCCTGTCGGCCCCCTGGCAGAAGTTGGCCAAGGTTTGAATCACGCAGTGAGCACCGGTGCACGCGTCGATGCCGTGGCCAAAGTCCAGATCGGACCACCCGAGTCTTGTGAGAAGGTCGTTGGGGGTGATGCGCCCTCGCAAGCGGCCCTGCTGCTGATACTTGACGCCGACCGGCCACGCGAGGGCGTGGATGGTCGACACCCGCACGCTCTTGGGGAACTTGCCCTTCGCGTCAGCGATAACTTTGTTGGCGAAGCTCGTGTAAAGGATCTTCCCACCGCGCGGGGATCCGCGTTCCACCAGCATGCGCAGTGTGGTCGTCTTCCCTGAGCCGGCCAAGGCCTCGATCGCCAGGTTCTCGCCTGTCTCGTAGCATGCGATCGCGGCGAGCTGTTCGTCGCTGGGCTTAATCTCCATATCAGTGCCCCTGGCTGGGCCCGCACTGGCCCACAAGCGAAGCGAATCGCATGCAGCGGGCGGCGCGGCTGACCGCTCGGGACGATGACCGGGTGCAGCTCATAGGGGTCGAAGCACTTCTCGGGGGTTGACCTTGCGGATGACGATGAGTGGGCGTCGGCCCCAGCGCTTGGTCGCGCCGGCGCCAAAGAGCACCTCATCCTTCTCCACTAGAGCATCCTCGACGGCCTTCACTAAGTTACTTGTGTCCGGCCGCTGCAGGTGGGGCATTCCGTCCATGGCGGTCTTGAGCTCCTCCGGCCACCCCTCAGGCATGGGCAGCACGAAGTGGACCTCGTACGCCTTCGGCAGCTGCGCGCCGGCGAGCCGGAGCAGATCGGCAAAGACCCGATAGCGCTCCACTTCTGGCCGCGAATCCCACTGGTCCCGCTGGCTCTGGCGAGGTTTCGGCCTGGCGTGGATCTCATAAACCTGCGTGTCCGGGATGGACGGGTCAGGCTCCAGGGCGTGCGAAGCCTCAACACGAAAGCGCTCGTGGCGCTGGCGCTCCGACTCCACCCGGGACTGCGCCAATGACGCGAACCTCCGCAGCCCACCCCGCGCCGGCCGCCGCTTCGGTGTCGTCGCCGGCTCGATTCCAAGGTGCTTCGCCCACTCGGCGCGGCGGCTCACAGGCCTGGTACAACCCACATGGCCGCAGCGATCACCGCCACCAGGGTGGCGAGTGCCAAGCGCACGCGGGAGGCAGCCTGGCGGCGCTTGCGCTCGCGGCGGGTCGGCACATCGTTGATCAGGATCGGTCCCATGCTCAGACTCCGTCGAACTGGATGCGGGTCACGCCCAGGATGCTGTCGAGCTTGATCAGTTCCATTGCCGCTTCGATGAACCGACTCTGGTCGGTGTTGAGCTGGTTGGCCCAGCGGCCGAGGTGACGGTCGGCAATCGGACGATCGGCATCGCCTTCCGCAAACCACTTCTTGAGGGAAAGCGCAAGCTGGCCAAGGGTCAGGGCGCACAGCTCATCACCGGAACGGTCCCGGAAAGACGCCCAGGTCTTGGTGCTCTTTAACGTCTGCTTCCTGCTGCCAGTGTTGACGGTCAGCACGATCTCACTGATCGACGGCATGGCATCTGCCATGTTGCGGAAGGCCTGCTCGACACCAGGTAGGCGGCGATACCCCCTGCCCCCAACTCCGGTCGACGTGGCCACAATCTCCGACCGCTCGTCGCTGGCCAAGGGCCAGGAACCGAGGTCGTTGATTTCGGACAGCTCATGGGCCAGGTCGAGAATCGTGTTCCCCTCGACCGGATCCTTGACCCCAAGGTACTTCTCGAGCGCCCCGAGACCGTGCCGACGAGTGCCCTCGCGCGGCGAGAGCACGGCGTACCGGACGGCCATGCCGTGCTTCTCTGGCACCAGGCAGCGCAGGCTGTTCCCAGTGCTGCTGCTCACCGTGTAATCCGTCCGGACGCCGACCACCTGGTAAGGCTCGAGGCGCAGACGCAGCTGCTCGAGGAGGTGCTGGATCTGGCTGAACTGGTGCATGGCTGTTCTCCGTGAGTGCCCTACCCGTCAGCTCGAACGGACTGGCCAGTGCGCACCTGAGCGGCGCGGCGCAGAAGCGCCTTCTGGACCAGTCCCAGGTATCGATGCTGATGTACCGGGGTTGGCGAGTGATAGTAGGCAAGCGCCCTTGGGAGCGCTCCGTGGTCCGCAAGAGCGCGGGCGAGGATATAGGATCCCGCGAACACGTTGGCGCAGAAGTTGTGCGTGATCTGCTGCTCGGTCAGGCCGAATTTGGCCAGATGCGGCAGCCAGCTCGTATTGACCTGCATAACTCCGAGATCTCGCGTGCCGTTCTTGTTGGGGCTCACGGTGCCCACGTCGCCACCTTCGACGTCCATCAGCGCCAGGATCGCGTAGTCCGGGACGCGGAACGCCGCCGCGGCGCGCTGGACGCACTCCACCCGCTCCGGCGTGTCGACCTTGGCTCGCGCCAGCACAGCCGGTGACGCGCTCAGCGCGAGCACAGCGATGGCGCAAACCTGAAGGAATCGGGGCATAGCGTTCTCCAAGAAAAATGGCCCGGAGCACCTTTCGATGCCCCGGGCCCAGGGGGATGGCGCCACCGGAGAGAGTGGTGGCGCAGGTGCATTCTCACCCGGCGCCGGCGTCCGGAGCGTCGTTAACCGGCACTTTGTCACCCGCGGTTAGCGGAGGAGGTCCAGGCGGCGCACGCGGACGCGGTTGGCCTTAGCGCGCTCCATGTAGAGGTCGGCTTCCGGCGATTGCCCGAAGGCCACCAGTCCATGGGGTTTGCAGCCGAACACCTGGTCAGCGCGTGCCTCTGGCGTGCGATCGCCCTTTCTGATCAGTCGTACTCGGATACCACGCGTCCTGGCCCAGTGGTATGCCATGCGCATGAGGTCGTTCCCGATGTCCGGGATCACGATCTCCGCCAAAGCCTTTTCCGTGGCCAGCGCGTCCAGTCCATCCCGGACAGTGAGAGCTTGCTCACGGTCGCCTTCCAACACGACGGCCACACGTACCCCGGCCGGCGCCGCGCTGTCCACCTCCGGTTGCGTATGCCCCACATC
Source organism: Actinomycetes bacterium (assembly GCA_023426865.1). Classification (GTDB taxonomy): domain Bacteria; phylum Actinomycetota; class Actinomycetes; order Actinomycetales; family Cellulomonadaceae; genus Actinotalea. The sequence goes on along the minus strand of JAEZBT010000024.1, from coordinate 27,468 downwards.
GGCGCCATCAGTTACGGCGTCGCCGGCTTGCTCGCCGCGGCGCTTCCGTTCTACAGCCACAATCGCGTCCGAGCGGACCCCACCCAACAGTGCCATCACCTCGTCAAAGAAGTGCGGCAGCCTGTCCATGATCTCTGGCCAGATGGCGAACGCGTACTGCGCCTTCATCTGGCACTCGGGAGGGGCGATGGACCGGACCTCGCCCTTCATGGTGAGCCGGAAGGTCAGCTGGCCACGCCAGCTGAGCTCCAGCAGGGTGACGTAATCGCCGTTCTCCAGGTGGCGCTGAACCTCGGGGCTGCCAATGTCGCGCCCGTGGAAGGTCGCCTTGCCGCCGTCCTTGCCCTCCTCGCGCAGCTCAACATGCCGCCCCAGCGCGAAAGGCTGCGGGAGCGCGCCCTGCTCGAGCCAGCGATTCAGCAGCTTGCCGACGCCATCCGCGGGCCGGATCGGCCGCGCCTGCGTGCTACCCAGGGCCAACCGCATTGCGGGCAGAACGATTTGCTCGGCGCTCGAGGAGCTGCCGAATACGTAGAGGCGTTTAGCCTCCTCGTCGAAGATTGCCGGGATCGCCTTCTCCCGAACCGGAGCAGATGCCAGGAGCTCCTGCTCCACGTCTGCCCACGCCTTCTTGTAAGCCTTGGCGTCCGCCGGGTCTGGTGCCAGGTTTCGCAGGCGGACCTCTCGCTCGACCGCATCCCGCGGCAAGTGGCGCTCTGCCTGCGCCGCCTGGAACGCGTAGTGGGGAGCCACGTGGTCCACGAGATTGCCCTGAGCGTCCCGTGCAAAGCCGATCGCGCGCCGCGCGCCTAGTTCGGGCGTCTTAACCAGGTACTCCGAGAATTGCTCAGCCCATTCGTCGGGGCGGGCAAAGTCGAGGTGGTAGGCCGTGAGGTTGTTGATCCACATGCTTCGGTCGCGCGTGCCTTACTTCTGGTCCGCGGCCGCCCGGGCGGCGTCCCTCAAGGCACCGGTGGCTCCACCCTCGTCAGCACTGTCTTCCGTTGCCCGTGCCGCCGTGGTCTGGGCGCGGGTGATGCGAAGGAGGGATTCAACTCCGCCGGCCCGGATCGCCGCGGCAACCTCCGAGTCGTAGCCATCCGACCAGAGCAGGTCGCCGTCAATCCGACCGGCGCTCCACCCCTCCTGGTCCAGCGCCCATTTCAGTCGCTGATTGAAGACGCAGCGCAGGGACTCCGAGAGCATCTCCCGGACATTGGCAGAGCGCATGCCGTCGTCCGTGTCGGTGGCCAGCGTCATGATCCTGCGCACCGCCGTCTCGGCTGACTTCGCGTGCATGGTGGCGATGACCAGGTGGCCGTTGCAGGCGGCCTTGAGGGTCTCGGCGGCAGTGCGGGCGTCGCGGATCTCCCCAACCATCAGGATGGTGTTGCCGCCGGCAATCGCGGGGAACTGGCGCAGCGCTTCCACCATGGCCCGGTGATAGCCGTCACCCGGGTGCTCGGCATCCAGTAGGGTGTTGACCGGTCGCTGGTAGCAGATGCCGCCCGTGCCCCAGACCCGCTGCAGGGGCAGCTCGATGGGATCCTCGATCGTGTTGGCCTGGCCACCGAAATACTCCAGTCGAGTGCGGACCATGGCAGAGGCGGTCGTGGTCTTGCCTTGCCCGCTTGGCGCGGTGAGCAGAACCAGGCCCCCGTTGATCAGGCCCTCGTCGAGCATGACCGCTCGCCAGGCGGCCGGCAGGTGCAGCTGGCCCAGCGAGGGCGTCTCCTCCGGCAGCACACGCAGCTGCAGGTCCATGCCATCGGCGTTGTCGCCGATCTGGGCCCGGAAGCTCAGGTGCCCGCAGGTGAGGCGGAACCTTCGCTCTTTGCGGTCCAGGCTGGGCTGGGCTGCGCTGACGATCTGAACGGCACGGTCCAGCAGCGTCGCATCCGCGGTGTCGCACAGGCGGTAGGCGTGGGGCCTGCTGGCGAAGCAGACAGCTCCCTGGAGGTCGGCCTCCAGCTTGCCAGAGGCGCCCCTGCGTAGCGGGATGCTGATGTCCCTCACCTTCGGCCAGTCGGTGGCGGGTAGCGCCTCGAGGTTGTCGATGCCGGCGATCATGCGTTTGTTCCTTCTGCAGGCGTCCGTCAGCGAGACGCGGTGATGCGATCGAGGTGCCGCTTCACGCGCTTCTGGTAAGCGCTATTGAGGTGCGGCGTCCGCGAGTGGTAGTTACCCACCCCTCGCCAGAGCTCACCCGCCCGGTTGATCTCGAACCGCAGCCGGTAGGCCGCCACGTGCAGGTTCGTGCACGGGTCATGGATCAGGGCGTGCTCGGTGATGCCGTAACGCTTGAGCTCCGGGAGGTGGATGGTGTTGATCTGCGCACGGCCCAGGTCGAAGGATCCGTTGGTGTTGGGCTTCTTCAGGCCATCCCAGCCGCCTTCGGTCTTCAGCACAGCCTGAAACAGCGGCAGCGGCAGGCTGTATCTGGCGGCCGCGCTGACCTCGCACGCGTCCCCGGGCATGCTGGAGCGAGCTGGCACGCTGCCCATCTGGTCGAAGATTCGGCCCAGCGCGGCGTTAGCTGGCTTGCCGGCGCCGGCCTCACCGCCCGTCCTGGACACTGCGGCCAGCGCATCCCTCTGGTAGAGGTAGGTGGCGATGGTCACGTTGAGGCAGTCGTCGTCAGCCAGGGCCTTGGCCGTGATGCCGTGGTTCTTCTCCAAGGCAGGGATCTCTTTCCCGGGGATCCGCGCCAGGCCGACCTCGAAGTCGCCGTTTGGGAGAACGCGGATCTCGCCACTCTTGCCGTCCCGAAGCCGCACATGCGCCAGCACGCGCTCGCCATCGGCACCGTAGTGTCTGGCCGCTGTGGCTACGCAGGTGGCTATGTTCTGTTCGTGCGCGGGGACGTCGCCCATGGCTTCGGCTGGGGGTGCTTCGGTAGGGAAACGATAGGCTGCCCGGGCGCCCGCGCAGGCCGCCAACCAGATGCAATTCCGGCGGGGTTACCTACGGCGGACCGTGGGGGGGGGGTCTTACTTGCAGCGAGTCATCACGAGGATGCGCATGTCCTGAGGATTGACCTCCACCAGGTTGCGGCTGAAGTAGATGTTGGTCGCGTCCGCGGTGACATCGAAGCGGGTCCCACGCACGACCGGGCGGACTGTCCAGTTAGAGCCGTTGTCGATCACGTCCACCCGGCTCTCGTACATCGCGTCCGCCTGGTAGCCGGCATGGTTGACCGTACCGGTGCTCTGGATTGCCGCGTAGATCGCAGGACGGTTGCCCGCTTGAGCGCAGTTCGGCTTTGCGATCGTGTAGCTAGCGGCGCCGTGCTTGACCTCGGCGTCGTAGATGCCCTGCGATGCCGCTCGCTGGATAGAGGTCAGGGAGACGTCGGTGGTGACCACGCCCTGGCGGAAGTCAGCCGTACCGTTGGTTACGGTCATGCCCTGGTCGATCTGCACCCTGCCCTGAAAGCGTGCATCCCTCGCATTGCCGATGCTATGCCCACCCATGTTGAGATTGGCCAGCATCCGGTTTGTGCCGTCAGTGCGGAGAAAGATGTCATTCGATGGGGCGTTCGTGACTACAGCAGTTACCCGTCCCTCGTTTGTGCCTGGGTTGTAGAAGACTGGGTCGGACGGAGTCGGAGCCGCAGCCAGATTGCTCGGCGCATTGGCGTAGGCCATGAAGAACACGCCATTGTTCGGGTTGGACTGCTGGGAAAGTGCCGCTCGGACAACCAGGCTGGCAACCCTGCCGGCGCTTGGACGGTCATAGCCCGCGGCGCTGATGTCGTACGTGGTCCTGGCCTCTAGCTGACCTGTCGCACCGGTATAGGTAAACGTGGTGCGGTAGTTGGCGCCGTATCGCCCACCAGTGAACGAGCAGGGAACGTAGCCCTCGGCCGGATTGGTGGCTAAGCCGCCGCAGGACGGCGGCTTGAGCCAGTTGACGCCGACCCGGGCAGACCCCGGGATGATCCCGGGGTTCGCCTGGGCGGCGGCGGCAAACCCACGTAGGCCGACGGCAAACTGCCCCAGCGCCGCTCCATCGGCGGCTGCCTGCTGCTCGAGCATATGGCGGTTTGCCCACTGAATACCCACCGCCATGATCGAGGCGAAAACGACGAGCGCTAGCAGCGCGCCGAGCAGCATGTAGCCCCCCTGCAGGCGGCGTCCAGATACTGTGGCGCGTGCTCGTTTCATTCGCGTTCTCCCCGACCGCCGGTTAGCGGCTGGCTTCCAGGATCACAGCCACACCGGCGTTGCCGGTGGCGGTTGCAGAGCAGCGAGCCAGGTCAGCCACGGTGAGCGTGGAGTCACCACTGCGCGTGTTCTTGACCACGTTGGTACCGATCGTGATCTTGGTGAAGGCGCCTTCGACCGCGGAGATGAAGTCCGAGCAGCTGTCTGCCGGTACGTCGTAGGTCAGGGCAAAGCCATCGTTTGCCGTGCCGTTGACGTTCGATGCGGTGATGGCCAGCGTGGTGCCCCAACCGGTAATGATGTTGGCGCCCTGGATCATGCCCTTCGGGATCGCGTTGATCTGAATGGCGGTCGCGTTGTTGAGGCCGGAATAGCTCAGCTGCCCACCGAACTTCGTCTTCAGGTCGGCCGCGATCATGGTTGCGTTCTTCACTTCCTGGTTGTTGGTCGTACGCGTGCCGACCACCTTCATCGCCGCGAAGATGCCGTACACCACGGCCGCGGCCAGCACCAGGACGATTGCCATTTCGATAAGGGTGAAGCCCTGCTGCTTCTTCTTGCTCTTGATGTTGTAGCTCTTCATGTGATCCTTCCTTTACTGTGGGTTTGCTTACGTTTGGCCTACCCGGCCCGGGGTTCCTTAGGACGCTCCAGCGCTGCTCTGTGCAGACATGGCTATCTCGCCGATCGATCCGACGGTGGCGAGGATGAAAGCTGCCAGCAGCACCATCACCACGTTGCGCACTGTTGCGCCAAGCAGGGTCACGCGCTTCAGCAGGATCTCCATCGAGTCCTTGGCCATGCGCTGCATGATTGATTTGAGGTCGTCGAGCATCTTGTAGATCGCCAGTCGATCCTCGACGTCCCACGGCAAAAGACCGGTCTGCATGGCCTCTGACTCGCCCCGACCCGATGCAATGCGCACGAGCATTCGTGTCGCATGGGCCTTAACCCACGGGTTCGAGTTCTTCTTGATGTCCTGCACCGCCTGGGTGAAGGGAACACCGGCCTCCATCATTGCTGCAGCCGTCGTCAGGAAGTAGCTCGACTGGATGCGCGTGTACATGCTGTACGGCGGCAGGTGGTGGTCCAGCCACTTGCGAGCTCTGTCAGGCTTCCATCGCGGTAGCGACACGCTAACGGCCATGGCGAATGCGATTGCGCATGCGGCCAGATATGGGATTGCCTGAAGGAACCAGTCACCCGCTGCGAAGTAGTACGGGGCGATCATCAGCTTCTGCATAATCTCAGGGGGCACCATGCCCCGCGCATCACTGAGCACCACTTTCAGGATGTAGACCATGATCCCGATCAGGATGAGCAGCATCACGCCTGACGGGATGAGGTGAGACCGCAGTGCACTGCCCATGATCCGGCGTCGCTCGAGCAGGCTCGCAAGTTCGGTCAGCGCCTGGACAGTTCGGCCACCCCTCTCGCCAGCGAGCAACAAGACGAACTCCTCTGCCGGAATGAATGGCTTCAACGCGGCCGCGAGGCTCGCGCCGTGTGTCATCCTCTGGAGCACGTCCCGCAGCAGCCGGTAGATCGATCGCATGCGCCGCCGAGGCTTTGCCACATCTCGCATGCGCTCCATTGCCGCGTACGGCGCGATGCCAGCCTCGAGGAAGGCGGCCATGTCCAGGTAAAAGGCCTCCCGCCTCGCTGCCTTGAAGCCGGGACGCTTGAACGCCCTGATCAAGGGCTCGACGAACCAGAACGCCGTTTCCACTGGGATCATGCCCCGCCCTCCCCGTAGGCTGCTTCATCGATAAAGCGGAACTTCGACTCAATGGAAACCGGGCAAACAGCACCGCGGCGCATCTTCAGTAGCGCGTGCTCAAAGGCGGTCTTCCCGGTGACCTTGTTGGGATCGGACGCGTCCCTTGTGGCGCGCCACTGCTGCCACAAGCTGTTGGAGTCGCCAGCCGCGACCGCAGGCATCATTGCCGGCGACGGGCGCAGGATTTCCGCGCATACCGTTTGGCCAACGATTCCGCGCTGCTTGCAGTTCGGGCAGCCTTCTTCGTTCCGAAAGTAGATTCCGCGGAGGTCGGCGCCGATGACCTTTTGCAAGCGGCCCAGGATGCCCTGGGCCTCGGAACCCTTGATCCTGCGATAAGCTCCGACGTCGAGCCGGCACCGATCGCACAGCACCGGCAGGAGCTTTTGGTAGATGAGCCCGACGATCAGACCGACCGACGCAAGGTCGCCGCGGGGCACGCCCATTCCGACAAGGCGGTCGTAACAGATCGGCGCGCCCTGCGCATGAATGGTGGAAATGCAGAGATGGCCAGACCGCGCAGCCTGGATTGCGAGCTCGGCCGTGTTCTGGTCACGGATCTCGCCCACGCCGATCACATCCGGGTCGCTACGCATGAGCTGGCGAAGCGTGTCCAGGAAGTTGTTCTTGCCATCGTCGGAACGGGTTACGCCCGTCTGATATGCGCCCTCGATCTTGTACTCGACAGGCTCCTCGACGGTGCGGATCTTGTGGCCCGGCCGTTCGGCAGCCATCTTGCTGAGCATGGTCGACATGGTGGTCGACTTGCCGGAGCCGGTCGTGCCGGCGATGAGGATGATTCCCTCGGAGTAGGAGAAGATGCGCTCGATCTGCTCGCACTGTTCCGGCTCGTAACCCAGCTCGCGCAGCTCCTTCCTACGGCTGGAGACGCCCACAGGGATGATGCGCAAAGTGATGTCGAAGCCACTCGGTGCGATCGGCAGGCCGGAGTAGCGAAAGCGCACCAGGCCCTCGGGGAGCTGGCGCTCGATGACGGCGTCCTGCACCTTGTCGGGGTTGAAACCGTCTCGGGTTGAGCCGCGCTCCGTAAGGGTGTTGTAGATGACCGAGGCCAGATTCCTGGTGTGCTCCTCGGTCATGTCCTTGTAATGCTGCAGCTCCCCATCAATGCGCAGCTTGATGAAGCCCTTCCGGGGCGTGCAGGTGATATGCACGTCGGAAGCACGCATGTTGTAGGCCGCGCTCGCCAGCTCCTCGAATTCGCGCTGCAAGTCAGACTCAGCGACGAGGCCCTCTCCCGGGCTGGCCTGTCTGGCGTCCCACTCGACGTAGATTGAGTCGATGAGCGGGCGCGTGGCCAAGATGACACCGCAGACCTGATAGCCGTTGCCGGAGGCCTTGGTCACCGCCGCCTGCGCCTTCTCTTGCTTCACCTTGTCGTTGAAGACGATGTAGCAGCGCCGTACGCGGTCAGATTCCAAGGCCAGGATGGCCATGTCAGGGTCGCGGACACCGCCGCGCGCCAGCGCGCCGCCAGCGTCGTTGAGAATCTGATCCCACTCGGGCAGGTGGTCTGCGCGCTCGGCTCGGATGGTGTGGCCGGCGTGCAGCATCGCGTGGATGAGATCGTTGCGGCTTACGCGGCCATTGCGTTGGAGCTCCTCCTCCACTTCCCTGCCGCTTTCGACGGATGCGTCGATGGCATCGTCCACCTCAGCATCGGTGACCACCTCCAGCTCTACGAGAGCCCGGACCACGGGACTGAAGCTGACGAGCGCGCTGCTGTCGGAGCGTGCAGCATTCATCACTGCTCACCTCCATGGAAGCGGACCCACTCCACCGACCATGCTGGGGCGAGCGCCCCGCTGCCGCTGCTGAAAGCGAGCTTCGTCGCCACGAACTCCACGCGGCTCATGTAGGCCGAAAGAGTGCGAAGACGAACCGGCTCAAGCTGCGTGTCGTGGCTCGTAATGACGGTCTCCCTGATGATCTCGGGCATGTCGCCCGGAGCGCCGAGACGACTCCCGATCACTTCGGTCGTTGCTTTCTGGTCGACGTTCACCTGGTCGAACGACAGGTTCAGCAGGCCGAGAGTGTCGGCAGCGCGGCTCCTGGGCGGCTTCGGCTGCAGCACGTCGAAATCCGTGGCCATGGACTGGTCCGGCCGGTCCAGCTCCAGGTTGACATTGAAGCTACGGCCATCCTCGAGCATCTGGACACGCTCGTGGCCGTAGCGCTCGAGGACCGGTGTAACCGCATACGTCAGCTGCCCCTCAGGCAATGAGTACGTGGCGGTGCAGGCGACCGGTTCGCAGGTCACCCCGTCCAGCACCCATCCGGCCAGCGTTGAGTCGAAGGTCAGGCTCGCGCGGTGGTATGCCTCCGAGACCCAGTTCGCGTCAGTCGGGACTTGGTCCATCTCGGACTTTGCCGCGGCGATGTAGAGCTCGCGTGCCTGGGCGTCGAGCGCCGCCTGATCGATGTCTCCATGGGGGTTGCGGAGAATGGTGTACCAGCCGCCATAGGCGATGCCGACAACCGCCGCTGCGAGGACGATCCCGCCAACCACATTGTTTCCGGCGGCACCAGCGCCCACGACCTTCAGCGGCTTGACCTTGGAGGATGCCACCGCCTCCTCGAGTCGGAACGGATACACGTCCTGCCCGATGAGTGTTTCGTCGGTGCAGAACACTGGAACCTTGAACGTGCGGCGCAGGGTCTGCGTGTAGAGACTGACGAATTCGCTCTTACCGATGGTGCGGTCGGTGCCGGGCATGACGATGCCCTGCTGTATGACCGCATACCAGCAGCGCTGCTCGTCCACGGATGCGCAGTAGATGCCGTCCCGGTCAAGGCCGGCCAGCGCCTCTGCATAGCTGTACACCCTGCCCTTGACCTTGCCTTGGGCGCAGCCAAGGACCTCGGCCACCTCACCCTCGCCGCTGACGACGGTGTAGTAGCCGCTGGCGTCCTCGCCCAGGGCCTTACGCGCCGCCTCTGCAGCGTCGTCGCCGTAGGCGTCGTTCCAGAGGAGGTCGAAGGCAAACTGGCGCTTGCCGATCTTGGCTACGCGCACTGATCAGCCTCCGATCTTGACGACGGTCTGCTTGCCGCCGCGACGGACCACGATCGATCCTCGAGTCACTTCCGCCACGCTCCAGCCTTCCGGCAGGGGGTCGCCCGGTTTCACCGAGATGCGCATGCCGTTGGACAGCACGTCCGCCTTCAGGTCGCCGGCAGTGCCCCAGACCGAGATCAGGCGAACCGGCGGCTCTTCCGGCAAGTCCAGGACGGACGCCAGCGGGCCCACTTCGACGGGCGGCAGGGCCGGCTGGTCGACCGCGGACTGCTCCTGGATCTTCCGGCGCAGTTCCATGGCCTCAGCCTGCATGCGCAGGATCCGGATCTCGCGCAGGCTGCGCGCTTCTTGGGCCTGGTAAGCCACCTCGCTCGGGCTGAGTCGCACCGGCTTGACCGTGCGGGTCGGCTGCGGAAGCGGTGGATCGGGTACGGCAACCGGCTCCTCGATCTGGAGCTCCGGAGCAACAGGCGCGAGGTCAGCTGCGTGTTCCACGGCCGCGGAAGGCGCCGGGCGCTGTGGCGGGGGCGCGGCCGCGGTCGGCGCCTGTGCCGGTGCCGGCTTCCTCTCTGCCGTGACCGCCAGCTTGTCAACCGGCACGCTCTTTGAGGCAGGAGCAGGACCACCGCCGCCATTGGCTACGGTCGGTACGATACCCCTGCTGGCCATCGCCGGCACCGGGGACTTTGCCGACGCGGGCTTCTCTTCCCCTTCCTTCAAGGAGACCGTCCCGAGCAGGTCGTCGTTTGCAGTGGCCGCGGCGCCGGCAGCGGCGAATCCGACGATCGTTGCAGTGAGGATCAGAGTCTTGAACTTCACAGGGGCTCCTTAGATGCGGCTGCGTGCGGCGGTAACGACCGGCCGGATAGCGACCACGACCATTTCCTTTTCCTTGGTGGCGTCACGACGGCCGCCTAGCCACCAGACCTTGCGATCGACCTGGCCACTCGAGTCGAGTCCGGCATCGACCTGCTCGAAGCCAGCCAGCACCAGGGTCTCGCCCGAGTTGAGCCATGCCATCTGCTGGAACTCTCGGCTCGCCACCTGCGGCTGCTGGATGGACGAGCCCGCAGAGGTGTATGTGTCCATCTGCTCCAAGGTGCTCAGGCTGACCATGACGTTGAGCAGCAGACGCTTGCCGTCGTCCTGCACGTGCGGCAGGAGGAACAGGTTCAGGCCCGTTTCCACGGTGCCCGGGGTCAGTGCGGCGCCACCAGCCACCGCGCTGCCACTGGTACCAACGAAGGTCGGGGTAACCTCCGCCAGGTAGGTGTGGCGGCGCACGACCTTCACCGGTGCCGGGTGGTTGTTGACCGTGACAACCGACGTATTCGTGACCACTGAGGTGTCGCCAAACCGACTGAGCGAGTCGAGGAAGGCCTGTGTTCCGCCATAGCGGTGAGGCACGCCGTTCTGGTCGGTCTCCTTCGTCCCGATAATCAGGGAGGCCAGGCCATCCGACGCCGTGTCGGCGCGCGGGGTGAGCCACTGAACGTCGTAAGCGGAGGTGTCGATCAGGCTCTGGAACAGGAGATCCCAGTTGACGCTGCGGATGTCGCTCTTGCGGGCCATCACCCGGTACACGGTGACGGCTACGTCCACCTGCCGGCTCAGTGCGGCGTTGGTGTCGTTGATGAACTTCTCGACCAGCTGCATGCGCTGCGGCACGTCGCGGACCAGGATCGTTCCGCCGACCTCGCTGATGGAGAACACGCCCTCAGGGGAAAGCAGCTTCTTCACGCCATCCTCGATCCCGTCCCACAGCGAGGCGCTCGTGGCGAAGGTCGCTTCCGCCTGGGCGGTTTCAAGCGTCTCGCCACCGGAGCCACCCGAAGAGGACGAGCTGCTTTTGCCACCCATCTGGGTGCTGCTTTTCGCCGCGCCCTGCACCATGGCGATCCGGAAGAGCTCGGTCTTGAACTTGTAGAAGTGGACGGTGTTCGACTGATCGTCGTACTCCCACGAAGCCTTCGCGCTGGTGGCCACAGCGTCCAGAAGACCGGTCACTGAGCCGGATGGGTAGTTGACGGCCACACTCATGTCCCGGCCTGGACGGGTAGTGGCGCTGGCGCTGCCCGGAAGGGACGGAAGGTTGGGGAATGCCGGCGCGGCCTGCGCGCCCGCCGTCTGATCCTCACCACCGGCACGTACCAAGTCGTGCTGATAAGTCACTCGCATTCCGATGACTTCGCTCAGACGCTGGGCCAGCGCGTCCATGGGCAGGCCCACCGGCTCGGCGAAGGTAACGACACGGTTGAAGGTGACCGGCAGCGAAGGGGCCTTCGGGATCGGCTTGACGTTGACGAAGGGGATGTCGGTGACCACCGGCCCGCGCACAGGCTGGCCTACCGATGCCACGCGCCTGTCCATCAAGGACTGGGCGGCATTCGTAGCGGACTGATGGGCCTGCTCTGCTTCGGTGCGCACTTCACGCATCGAGGAGCAACCTGCGATACAGACGACGGCCGCGAGGGCCAGCGCAATCTTGCCGTTGGTATGGGTCATCAGTGGTTATCCCGCACGTCCATCTTTTCGATCACGACGACCCGGTTGCTGCGCGCGAAGCGCGGGACAACACCGAGCATTCCGCCCTGCGACTGGTAGGTGTTCACCACCCAGGTAACGCTCTCGATCAGGTCGGTCGACGGGATCGGGAGAGATGCGTCAAGGACGTAGTCCTCGCCGATGTTCCAGCGCAGCGACCACCCGCGCTCACGGACATAGCGCTCGAGCGCTTCCGAGAGGTTCTGGCCGGGCTGAAGGGCGCTGGAAAGCCCCGAGGTCTGGGCGGAGGACGCGCCGAGCGAATGGACACTTGTGGTCAGGTCGATTGGCTTCAGGGGCTTCATCGGCCCCTGCCTGGCGGCTGCGCCAGGCGCGGCAGCAGGTGCCGGTTCGGCCTTCGCAGCTGCGCCGCCCAAACCGAGGGCGCCCGGGTCCATCGGGCGCAAGCCGGGCTGCGCGGAGGCCGTACCGGTGATGGTGCCCAGCAGTGCAACCACCAGCGGCGCGAGCTTTCGATTCATCGCTTTCTCCATGATCCACCGGGCTGAGAACCCGGAATTGGGCGGAGTCAGCTTAGGTGTCGCCGCCCTTCAGACCGGCGGATAACTAGGCCTGATTGAGGGGGGGTTAGGGATCTCAGGAAGCGCGGGACGCACCTGATCTTGTGCGCGTCGTTGCGAGCGAGCAGCCAGTCCGCTTGGCCCTTATGCCGACCCGGCTGCCCTCGCCTACTGGCGGATCGCAACTCCACACCGCGCCTTGAGCGCACACGATCGGCAGGTGCGGACGTGGGGTCGCGTTACCGGGCCGGCGGTGCCCTCATGCAGGGATCGCCACCGATCCCACAGCTGCATGATTCGCTCCTCAGGAAGCAGGTTCACATGTTGGTAGTACGGCTTGGCTCCCAGGGGCGCGAGTCGCACGTATGCCCACGGCGCAACGCGCCACTTGCCGGATTGCGCGACGGCCAGCGCCTGGGCGCTGATCTGGACGATGTCTGAAGGCGAGAGTCCGTACCTGGTCTTCGACTCCACCAGGACCAACCAGCCTTCCCGGGTGAGAAACCCCTGATCCGTCTTCGCCGCAAAGGGGCGTCGGCCGCGGAAGTAGAAGGTCTTCTCGCTGATGACGAGTTTGCCCTGAGCAACCTCACGCGGCATGCGCGCCCGCTCGCTGTTCTCATACGCATCCGTTTCGGAGCGCGATGCAGCCTTATGCGCCGATGCGAGACGGTGGACAACGATTGCCATGCTGCCTGCGGCAAGCAGCAGTGCAACGGAGATCGGTGACAGCTCCATTGGCTTTCTCAGTGCGTGAGACGGTACCTATCCGATAGCACCCGCGGCCCTCTACGAAAGTTAGCGGTTTGGCTCCTTTGCAGCCTGCGTGGCGGGCTGCACGCACTTGGTGATCTCGGCCGCGACCTCTACGGCAACCCGCGCCTGCCACGAGCGGTCCGTTAGCTTCCCGATCTCGTAGGGATTGGCGACCACTCCCGGCTCAAGCTGGAGAGCTGCGCTCGAAGCGGCTTTGAGGATGTCCAGGTCGTCGTGACGGTAGATTCCGCGGCGGTCATCCAGAAGCGGGCGGCGTTCCCCCGGCACGTCTGCTGCGTGATGGCGCGACGGTGCCTCGCCAACACGGTTCATGGCCTCGCCGGCGTGCACCGCGCAGCGTAGGGACGCGTGCAGCTTCTTGTTCTTTGTGGAGACAAAAAGCGAATAGCCGGACAGTTCCTCTGCCAGTCCTTCCTCGACCAGGAACGGCTGCACGGGATCGTGGTGGACGGAGATGAGGAGGTCTGCACCGACTGTTGGCCGCACACGGTCGTACAACGTGCGATCCCGGTCCAGGGCATGGGTGTCGATGACCTTGTGCCCCAGCTTCCTCAACTCGGCTACGAGCACCTCGGTGAAGCCACGATTGATCAGGAACTCAGGAGTGCCGTCGGACGCCACTGACCCCGTTGACCGCGGACTGTGGCCCGTGTCCACGACGATCGTGCCCGCCAACGCTGCAGTCGGCGCCGCGAGGAGGGCCGTCAGGAGCGCGCGGCGCATACCCAACCTCGCGTCTTTACCTCCGCCTCGTAGCTCTTCTGCTCGGGCAGGACCGCACCCCAGCCCTTGACCGTGCTCAGGCTCACCCCGAAGGCGGCAGCCACAGATTCCAGGCTGCCAAAGTGCTGCACAAGATGCTCAACCAGGATAGGGCCGCCGCGGTTGGCGCCACCCCACTGGGCGGGCATTTGGAGGACACGCTCGACCTCCCTCAGCTTCGCCAGCCGCTGCAGGACCGTGGCTGCGTCGGTGTCGAGATCATCTGGCGCGCTCATCTCGCCGCGGTCGATGAGAAGCAGATGACGTGCCGTCAGGAACTTCCGGCGGCCATGCTCCTCCTGAGCCGGGAGCTTCGCCTTGAGCCTGTCGATCGCCTGGCTCGCTTCTTTCACCGTTAATGGAGCAGCCATACCCAAGCTGGTCAGCGCAGCAGCGACGTCAGCAAAGCCGAGGGCTCCGGCAAGCTGTTCGATGAAGGCGGCCTGTGCGGCCGTGCCCAGGTCCTGGTTTGCCTTGTCGGAGGTATCCATGTCGCCATGGTGCCCTGCCCTCCCAGGCGACCGGTTGGCCAACCCCAGCCTGTGCGCCCGGGGTTAACCCATTCCGTCGCCACCCGAGCCCAACATCCGCATCAAGTGATCGACCGGGGTCGCCCGACGGCTGGCCTGCTCGATGCGGATCCGCTGGGTGTCCGCTATCGCCGCCATGTGCGGGTATGCTGACTTCCTAATGAGGTTCGCAAGTGCGTGCTGCGGCCCGTCGCTTACCAGCAATGCCTGGCTGAAATGGCCCCGGCTCCACCCGGCTACGTCGGGCGCGAGGGTGAGGGTTTGGTGTACCACCACTCTGAGCGCTTGGCTCAAGGCGAGGTTTGCGGTATCACCCATCTGTTGCTCGGCCAAGGACGCGAGTCTGAGAAGCGCCGAGATCGGGTCGAAGGCGTGTATTGTCGTTATGCAGAGCATCCCGTTCGAGGATGCCTTAAGGACCTCCGACGCCGTTTCAGCGTCGCGGACCTCACCAACAAGGAGCAGCCCTGGTCGCGTAGCGGGCATGCTCCTGTACGCACGCCGGATTGCGCCGATGAAGCCACGCCGCGCTGGGTCGTCCGTTTGGTAGTCGACGTTGAGCTGGCGGCAGGACCCTTTGTCCCAAACGCCCTCCAAGGCAGCGATTTCATTGACGTCAGCTACGCACACGGCCCGCCCCCCCATTGCTTCCAGGCGTGAGCGGACGGTTGCCGCTGCAGTAGTCGTCTTGCCCTGACCGGTCAGTCCCGAGAACAGGATCAGGCCGCCATCGTTCAGCCACTCCCCCATCAGGATGTCGCGGACCACCGGGGCCTCGAAGGACAGACCGTCGAGGTGCGGACAGTCATCGGGCAGCCGCCTAACGCTGACTTGCGTGCCGGCGTCCGAAACGTCACGGCAAGCACGCCAGTAGCGGCCGTCGTACTGGATGCGGAAGTCCTCTCCGGACCTTTGCTTGGCGGCCACGTGCTCCATGAGCCCGGTGACCCACCCCTCCAACTCTGTCCCTGCCAGGCGCACACATTCTGGGGGACCGTAATAGCAGTAGGACCCGGCGCCCCCGGCCTTCAATGAGGGATGCGCTGCCGGTACCGACTCGTAGTAGTAGAGGTCGATGATCCTGTCGACGTCCCCGATAGTGCTGGGCGGACTCGACGCCAAGGGGTGTCCGGTAACGATGGGCTGCAACCTGAGGTGGGTCACCCAGATGGTAGGAAGGCCGCGCGGTGCTGTGCCGTCGCAACCCGGCCGAGTTACCCGGCAGTTGGCTGCCTCAGCCCTCCCGGTACCCCAGTCGCTCCAGGAGGCCGTCAAGGGTCTCGTAATCGGTGTAGCGGAGGATCAGCTCTCCCCCGCCCTGCGGCCTGGTCTTGAGCACCACCTTCGTGCCCAGAAGCTCGCTGAGCCGGTTCTCGAGGTGTGCCACGTTTGGATCCGGGTGCGCTTGGTCCTCATCGCGGTGGCCGCGAGCCACACGCACCTGCTTTCGGAGGAGCTCTGCTCGCCAGCCGCCTGCAATCGCTTCGCGCAGCAGCCTGTCGGCCGCGTCTGCTGGCAGGCTGGCCACCGCCTCAATGTGCTTCCGACTCAGCTTGCCCGCGGCGACCCAGGTCGCCCAGGTTGGATTGCGGCGGAGCGCCTTGGCGACACGCTCCAGGTTTGCCGCTCGAGCCCGGCTGAGTTGTAGCTGTTGCCCTACGGCGCGCTGCCGCAGTCCGCCCTCGCGCAAGGCGAGGACTACGGACAGGTCGGACGGGGTATCAGGCTGCTCCATGTGTTGCATTGTGTTCCCCGGGGAACAGAAATCAAGGGGAACGGGAAGCGTGAAGCCCTTCGGGTCCGATCGTGGGGGGTACGCTGCCCGTTTTGTTCCCCGGGGAACAGTCTGCTATGGCAGCCGCTCGTAATCGCGCAACTCGATGTGCCAAATGTAGCGGGCGGGAGTCAGAGGAATGGGCCCGTCGTCCTGCTGAGACTCGACGCATTCGATGCTGATGCGCTCGACGACCGCGATACCTTCGATGACCCCTGCTCTAGAGCGTGGCGATCGGGGGATCTGCCTCCCCAGGGCGACGGGCCCCCTAGCGACCGGCGTCGGCAGCTCGAACAGGTGCTGGCCATGACCATCCAGGATCTTGGCTCCGCTGCCCCCGCCGGGCTCTACGACGCGGGCGTGCCATGGACATTGACCCATGCTCTGCCATGGCCAGATCACGGGAAGGTCCACCGACCCTGTGGCGATGAACCGGCGCCAGGCGATGGGGCTGAGGTAGAGGCTCTTGGTAGTCGTGGTCATGGCATGAGCCAATCACGCCGAACGCCGGAACAAAGTTATCGACTCATTGGGGACCGGTCCCTTACGCCACCATAGCCGCTGTCTCTCGTGCTTCGTAATAGGCTCTGGCCAGCAGCGCCCACATCACAGCAGGGACGGACAGCACGCTGTTGGACAACGCACTGGCAGCGAGGCGGCCCATGTCGGACATGCCTGGGCCTGCCCAACTGAAGATGCCTATCGCGGCCGTGCTTAGGATGGTGCCGACCAAGAACGAGCGGCGTAGCAGATGGAACCAGCTACTGCGAGTGAGCGTGGCCGAGTGCAGCCTATGGACGGCCATCAGCGCGTAGGCACAGGCGATGGCAAGGGGGATGGAGATACAGTGGGTCGTGGGACCGCGGCCAACCTGCAGGATCAGCACTGGAAGCCCGAGCACGATCGCCACCCATAGAAATGCTCGGACATGAACGCCTGGAGTAAGGAGGCGTGGGGGGGCTGACGGGTTAGGGGCAAGCCATTCCATCGGGATGCGGTCGCGGAAGTCCGGTCGATTATGGACTCTGGCACCCCTCCCCCTCACCAGCAACTGAGGTCCATGCCGGCTGGGTTGAAGGGACCGAGCGGTTGCCCTTTGCTTGGTCCTTCCTCCTATCAAACGCGCAGCGTAAGAAGCGGTTATTGATCAGTTAGCAAGGCGGTTATAAAGCGGTTAGCGGGCAGCCGGACCCCGGATCAGCCCTTCCTACACTTGGGTTCCCTCGCTAGCCCGGCGGCGAAATTATCGAACCACGGCGATGAAACTATCGAACCTGGGGGACGAAAGCATCGAAGGTCGGCGGTGAAATCATCGAACGGGGGGGGTGGAACTATCGAACCGGTCGCCGGAGCCCCCTTCTGCGGCGGCGGATCTATCGAACCTCGCACCAAGGAGCGGCTTTAGAACTGGGGGCGAAATTATCGAACGGCCCTCCTGGTGGCGGACTGGCGAACGCCGGAACCGGCTCTACAAGCCCTTCCTGCCGAGCAGATCTCGTGGTTTATCAGTCGCTGGCGGCAACATGTAGGGCTCTAGCCTGGCCTTCTGGGCGTGTGAAACGACGAGGTTCGACAAGTTCGGCACCCTCCTCCGCCCAGCCCTGTTCCCGTCAACGTTCGATAATTTCGGCACCGCGTTGCACACCCTCCGTTTAACGGCGTTCGATAATTTCGGCGCCCCCCGGCATGGGTGAATGGCAGCGACTGGGAAAGGTTCGATAATTTCGGCACCACCCTGTTCACCGGCAAGCGCACCGTTTTGTTTGGGGGCGGCCGGCTCTACCTGGACGGCAGATCTCAGCCGTACCGCCACTTCTGCGACGCTGGGTTGCAAGCCCGCCCAGGTACTCGATGCTTTCACGTAGGTCCTGGCGGGCCGGTGAACATGGCGAGCCTCTGCGCTGCCCGTTCGGCCCGTGCAGCAGCTCAAGATCGACGCGCAGGTTGCGCTTGTCCGAGCCACCTTAGCGCCGCATGGCTCCGGCGGGCGTGCCGACGCCTCGGCGAGCAGCCTCGCCCATGCGTTGGCCCCCGGTTCCACGCCGCAGGTTACGCGTCAGGAGGGTGCCGTGCAGCGGTAGCACCGCGGACCTGTGCGAACTCCAATCCCATCTGGGACTGGCTGTGGATAGTGAGGCTAACCGATTGTATTTGCAGCCCTTTTTGCCTGCAGAATTTAGAAATAATCCAGAGGCTTGGGGCGGGCAAGTAGTGCCCCTAAACGCGAAGGGCCGCTAAGCGGCCCTTACGAACGTTCGATGCGCTTCCTTTCCGCGCGGACCACATGGACTTTGTCGTCCTGGTCGATCTTCCACTCCGTAAGGAAACCAACGCGGACCAGCTCGTTCAGTGCCTCACGCAGCTTTCGCCGGAAATCCTTAAGGGTTTTCAGGTTGTTCTCGGTGCCAGAGATCCCGCGGTAGAAGGGGACGCCCATTGGGAATGGCGAGCGGTGGGTGGACAGGAACGAATGCACCTTCTGTGCGAGCTCGATACGCAGCTGCAGGCGCTGCTCCCAGTCCACAAGACTTACGTTATGGGCAGAGAAGAGGTCGACAACACGCTGGGAGAAGGTGACCTTGTGCCGGAAGTGCTGCGGCTGAGTGAGGTCCATCTCGTACGTGTTGATGAGCACACCCCGGAACACCTTGCTGCCATCAGCGTAAGAGAGGTCGATATGGCACTTATTGAGCCGCCTTATGCTCTCCTCGACCTTCTTCAGCGAGAACCCGCTCGTGGCCAGGCCCAGCCAACGCGCCAGATCGCTGAGGCAGAAGTAAACCGGCTGGCCGAAAGGAAGGCGGCGCTGGTAATGGATGAGCTGAGTCAACACAAGCTCATCGAATGCATTCACCTCCTCACCAGTCACCCAGATCTTGATGTTGCGCTGGGAGAAGAGGAGGGTGCCATCCCGCATTGGGCGTTTCACCCCAATGCCATATCGGTTGGCGGTAAAGAAGGCGGAGCGCGCCAGGTCCGAGCTGAGGCCACGCAGTTCATCAGGCCAGGGATCCTGAAGCACGCCATCTACGGGTGCGACGGGAACATTTCGTGGAGCGCGCCGTGGCGCTGCGGGCGCCCTTGTGCTTGGCTCCCCGCCAGCCGCTTGTGGCGGAGTGGGCGAGGGGCCTTCGGACCGGGCGGGTTTCGCCTTGGGCGGGTCACCCACGGCCACCTTGATTTGGAGTGAGTCATCCACGAGCTCGCGGATCACCGCGAGATAGTCGTTCTGGATGACATCCTTGATGAATGCGTTCGGGGCGTAAATCACCAAGACGCCGTCGACTTCCAAGGCTCGGATCGGCTTGATCCATTTCTCGTAGTCGTCCGTCGCCAGCTGCTCGCTAAAGGCTTGATGGCATCGATCCCAAGACGGAGAGACGGTCATCGCGTTCATATATGATCCGGATCCAGGGAGAGTCCCAAATGGGATTGCCTGTGGATAACGCCCCTAACGAATTGACTGCAAAGGGATTTAGCGGTTCCGAATTAATCGAAAAAAGGCCTCCGCGAGGGGCCCCGCTGCCGCCGTCCGACGATCATAGAATACATCGCACTATGATAGCTTGACTCGCAGCATGCAAGGGGCGTAGGCTCCCTCACACCGAGTAGACCTTACCTGATTGGGGGCCAAGTTGCGAATACTGAGCGTTAGCCAGCAGAAAGGGGGCACTGGTAAGACCACGGTCTCGCGCATCGTGGCAGAAGGTGCTGCGCGCCGTGGTCTGCGGGTTCTGGTTATCGATCTCGACCCTCAGTGCAGCATGAGCCAACGCTTTCTGCGCATGGCCCGAGATACCACTTCGGTTGACGGCATTCTGCCGCCGCTCAACGAAGAATGGCTCGCCAATCCGGCAGAGTTCGATGAGGCCTTCACCGGCCGAACGAGCAGCGCGGATGTTTTCCTCGGTAATCCGCTCTACGTGTACCAGACACGCATCCCGAACCTCGAAATCATTCCCGGTGAGGGCGATGGCCTGCGCCGCGTGGAGATGGTCACGCAGGAGCAGGTGGTGCAGCAGGTGCACAACCGGATGCGTGACTTCCTGCGCGCACCCGAGATCGAGGAAACCTGGGACCTGGTAGTGATCGATACGAGCCCGTCGAAGGGGCCGCTGACGATGAGCGCTATACGCGCGGCTACTGACGTGCTCATCCCGACTTCGATGGAGCCGCAGGGCGTGGAAGGTTTGCAGGGCATGTTGTCGATGCTCACGTACGAGAACCGTCTTCGTGACGCCTCTGATCTGATCAACCTGATCGGCATCCTTCCGAACAAGTTCCGCCGTGGCGTCGCTTTGCATGAAGGCCTGCTGCAATCCCTCACCAATGACCCGGTGACCGGCACGCTGATGATCCCGCACAAGCTTGGCCAGCGCACGGCGTTCGCCGAAGCGGACCATGAGTCCGCGGAGCCGAAGAGCGTCCTGGACCTCAGTGAGAAGGATGCTGCTCGCATTGAGGCGGAGGACGTCATCAACTTCGTGATGAAGAAGCTCGGATTCGCCTAATGACCAGTTCACGACCTGCACTCGGGAAGAGGGCGCTGTACTCGCAGCAGACCAGCGTCAACCAGAACATCGGTGCGATCGCTGACCCTGGGCGCGAGCTGCCGCCCGGCTCTGACATGATTCCGGTTGATCGGGTGATTCCTGACCCGACGAACGCGCGCACGATGCTGCTGGATTGGGACAACCCTGGCGCGATTGATGCGGACGACCCTGCCCACGAGCAGAAAGCACGCGAGCTCGAAACCCTGCAAGGGCTGGCCGATTCGATCCAAACGCACGGCCTGCTCCAGCCTGTCGTCGTTGCGCGCCGTGGCGACCAGTTTCAGCTCCTGGTCGGACACCGACGGCTGATGGCGCATAAGCTGCTGGGCAAGCTCACGATCTTTGCGGTTATAGCTCCGACGGCCAAGCAGACTCGAGCAAAGCAGTTCATTGAGAACGCGATGCGCGAGAACCTCGACCTCCGCGATCGCCTGGTGGTAATTGAGCAACTGCTCGAGGAAGCTGGTTGTGCGCCACGCGATTCGGGTGCGGCGGACGCCCTGCAAAGGGTGGGTTGCCCGAGAAGCACGGCATACCGCTTCCTGTTGATTCTGCGCGGCCCGGAGATACTCCGCGAAGCTATCAATGCGCAGAAGATCACCAAGCTGTCGGTTGCTGAGTACATCGCTGGTGCGCCGGACGAGGAGGAGTTGCTGCGTCGGCTCAATGCAGAACTCGATGGCACGTCGCCGGCTGCCGTTGGCGAGGCCAACGTAGAAAGCCGGCCGCCAGAGACCACGACAACGAGCCCGGAGGCGCTCGCTGCTGCGCGCCGCAACCGCGGCCGTCCGGCCC
Organism: Actinomycetes bacterium; assembly: GCA_023426865.1. Classification (GTDB taxonomy): domain Bacteria; phylum Actinomycetota; class Actinomycetes; order Actinomycetales; family Cellulomonadaceae; genus Actinotalea. Next base: position 6,226 of record JAEZBT010000024.1, on the reverse strand, counting down.
AAGCCGTCAATCTCGGCAAGGTCACCAAGCCCGCCGTCGTGAAGCTAATAATGGCCAGGGTGCTAGGCGACCAGATGCCGAGCGACATTGACTGGGGGGACTACGCCTCGGTGAAGAAGGCTTTCGCCCAGATGCTCCAGCAAATAGAGAAGGAATTGGAATGAAGGCGGCTGCAAAGAACTTGGCTGCGATCGGGAAGACGCAGAAATCCGCTCTAGCCGCGCCGAAGGCGGCTGGCACGAGCCTGCGTAGCACAACTGTGCGGATGCCCCCGGAGATGCGCCAAGCGGTCGAAGCGCTTGCACTGGAAAAGTATGGCCAGCGCGGCCTGGCGCGATGGATCGAGCGTGCCCTGGAAGATCTGCTGAAGCGACCCGACGTGGTCATGCTTGTCGGCGCCGGTGAGGGCAATATGGCGTTCACCGAGAGCAAGGTGATCCGCTTGACGAAGGATGCCCAGAGCTACCTCAGCGAAGTCGTCCGTCGTGTGCGCCTGCTGGAACCGACGAGGGAGGGTGTCAGTTCCGAGGCACTGCGCGCGGCTTTCTCGCTGGCCATCAAAACCGCTGGCACGCTACCGCGTTCCAGTGATTCCGTAGTGATCTCGGAGAAGCCCGGCAAGTTGGTCCGACGCAACAGTCCGTCAAAGGCGAATTGAGCACCGGCAAGCGGGGCAGGGGAGGGCGGCAGTGATGCCGCCTTTCGTCGTTATGGGTTCTCAGCGACCACGCCGGCTGCAGTCGACGGTGGACTGCGTACGATCGGCCAACAGGCCCGGTCGACCCAGCAGGTGCCCCTGCAGCATGTCGCAACCCAGACCCAGCAGCACCTGGGCCTCGCCCAACTGCTCGACACCCTCGGCGACCACCTTCATTCCCATCCGGTGACTCATATCGATGATGCTGCGCAGCATCACGTCGCCTGGCTGCAAGGACGGCATGAAGCCCTTGTCCAGCTTCACCCAGTGAGGTTGCACGTGCCGGAGTGCCAGCAGGCCGCTGCTGCCGGCGCCGAAGTCGTCCAGCGCAACGGTAACCCCATTCACCCGCAGGGCCGACAGGCTGGTGACCACCTCTGTCCATTGTGGGCGCGGGCTGTCCTCGGTCACCTCGAGCACGATCGACGAGCCTGGCACGCTGGCCCGGTCGATCATGCGCAGCAGATTCACGGGGAAGCTGTCTAGCACAAGCTCCTCATGCGAGGCGTTCAGGCAAAGCAGGGGTGGGGCCGAGCCAGCTTCCCGGTACTGGGCGAAGGTGGCGATTGCCAACTGGTGAACGCGGCTGCTGAAGCTGGGGAGCAGGTCCATCTCCCGGCACTGCCGGATCACTGCCCGAGCTGGAAGCTGGTGGCCATCGACGGAAATGCGCGCCAGCGCTTCTGCAGCAACATACTCGCCAGCAGAGTCAAAGATGGGCTGAAATGCCACCTGGATTGCCACGCGTGCGTGCAGGTCCCGCCGATCCAGGGTCTCAGGGATCAGGCCCGCGTCGTCCAGCAAGGTGACCAGGGTGTGGCCGTTAATGGGCTCCATGTGCCGCATCGCTTGAGACCTCATGGCGGCAACGCCGCGGCGGCGCTGTCGCTAGGGACGCACATGCGTCGGTAATGCATGATCGACTCCTCTGCGCCATCGACGCGGATGCTGACTGGCAGACCGGTATGGTCGCTGCCCAGCGACCGTCCGCGATGCTCCTGGGCGCCGAGCGGTCAGCTGTGGGTCAGCAAGAAGCGAGGAGACCCCCCGTGGCGCACTCAGGGAGACTCGGGCTCCGCGGCCTCCTCCGCCTTGCGAGAGCAACTGTCGTTCGCGTGGCAACGCATTGGGATCTGGTGAGGCGCCGGATCCTCCAGCCACTCAGCCGGGAATCCCTGCGTGCTCGCGGTGACGACCTCATCCGGTGCGGTCAACGGACCGAGTGGCGGTGAGGAAGCACAAGAGGCCAGAAGCACGGCAAGGACGGATGCGGAGGCGGGTAGGTGCATGTGCTTATCATGCACCAGGGCTGGCCCGGTTCTCGAAGAACAAAGAAGCCGGGCAGGGCCCGGCTTCTTCTCTTGCAGCTGGCGGCGGGTTGGCGATCAGAAGTTCGCGCGCACGCCGATGGAGTAAATGTTGAAGTCGCTGTAGCGGACGGTACTGAAGGAGGCGTCCCAGGTGCGCGAGATCGGGTATCGGGCGCCGAGGCGGAAGAAGGTGTCGCTGGAGTCCAGCTCATCGCTGATGTCCACGCGATCGATCGACTCGGCCTGGTCGCCAATGCTGGCACGCACGTTGCGCAGCTCGGCTTCGAGGAAGCGCTCATAGCCGACCGACAGCTCCAGATCCAGCTTGGCAACGGGATTGCTGCGGATCCCGAACTCAGTCGACCACGAGTCCACGTTGGCCTTACCCTTCAGGGCCACATCGCTGTCGTCGTAGTCCAGGTTCAGGCTGGTCCAGCGATAGGCTGTGCTGCCGATGATGTCCACCTTCTGGTGGACCGGCACGACGGTGCCCAGGCCGATGTAGGCAGTACGAGCGGAGACGTCCAGGTCGCCTTCGCCCAGTTCGCCGAAGGTGATGCCGCCCTTCAGCAGCAGGGACTGGACGGGGCGTGCCGAGAACTCGACTTCCACGGCATCCAGCTTCTCACTGGCGTCCTTGATGTCTACCTGTCCAAGGCGGACGTCCAGGTAGTCGTAGTTGAACTGTGTTGCGTCGGCGTCGCCGGCGGTGCTTGCGAAGATGCAGCCAGCGGCGAGTGCGGAGAGGACGAGGTGCTTCATCAGACAAACTTCCTTTATCGGGTGCGGCGGTGCCGCGCGGGGTGGTTGAACTCGGGAGGCAGCGGTAAGGCTGCCCAGCGTTGGAACTGGCTCAGCGTGGTTCGGCCTTGCGAACCATTTGGATGGACAAACAGGACTCCGAGCGCGTCGTTCGACGGCGTACCCAGCTCCTCCGTGCGCGGCCGGTGCTCGGGGCCGATCGCAACCACTCGGCGCTTCTGTGGCCCTTTGCCGCCCGCGCGATACCACTGTCCTGGACGGACGAGGAGATTCCGCACGGTCAGCCCCACACGTTCAGGGCCACGGTCCGTGGCGGATAGCAGACCTGATCGATCTGGCAGCCCTGGTATCGCACCAAGATCGCGCCCGCTGACGGTCGTCCGGTCGGCGTAAGGAATCGCAGTGGGACGGCCACCGGCGTGAGGTACACGCGGGTAGTGCCCTCAGCCGGGTCATCGATCACGTCAGCCGGCGGAAGCGCAGCTTCGATGGGGCCGGTTCCTTCGCCGTGAATCGTCAGCTTGTCGGCGTAGAGAGCGAAGCCAGGGCGGACGTTGGCCACCACCGCGTAGCTGCTCCCTTGCCGGGCCAGATGGAACGCGAATGCCTGGTCGGCTGGAACAAAGTCGGCCGCGCCGGACGTCCCGGCGACAAGGAGCAGGGCGGCGAGAGCGATGGAGGAGGGCGATGACTTCACGCAGGGGAAGATAGGGCGTGTGCAGGCCGTTCCGTGGTCGTATCCCGGCCGTTTGCGAGGGGGGTTGGAAGGAGGCGGAGGGCGAAAAGAAAAGCCCCGCACTTGGCGGGGCTTGTCTCCGTTCTATCCTCGACGCTCCTTAGAACTTCCAGCGCAGGCCCAGGTTCACGGCGGCGGCCGAGTCAACGCTGCCGGCGCGCTCCGCATTGACGTTGCCGTACAGGGTGACCGCCGGGGTCAGGTTGTAGCCGCCGCCAAAGGTCACACGCACCGCCTCGCGGGAAAGCGGCTGGCCAGCCACGGTGAACTCGGCTTCGCGCAGGCCGGTGAACCACGCCTTGAAGTCGGTGTTGCGACCGGAGAACACGTTGCGATAGGCCAACTGGCTATCGAACATCCACTTGCCGCTCACGACGCGGTGGCGCAGGCCAAGATCGGCGTAGCTGGCGGTCAGGGTGTCGCTGCCGGCCGACAGGCCCAGGCCAGACTCGGCCTGCTCGGCAAAGGCATCCTGCTTCTGGCTGACCATGCCGACCGCGACGAACGGGCTGATGCCATTGCCAAGCCGGGCGCCGGCTTCCACACGCGCGGTCCACGCCGAATCGTCGCGGTTGCATGCCACGGCCTCGTAGCCGTTGCCGAACGCCACGATTCGATCCGACTCCACTTCGCTGGTGCCGTAGCCCACCACCGCCGACACATAGGCGTCGCGGGACAGCGGCTGGAACAGGTAGCCGGTGACGCCGAAGCTGTCGGCGTCGAACCGCGCGCCTTCCGCACCGATGGAGCCACGCACCCGACCCTTGCTCAGCGCCGCGCCAACGACAGTGGTATCGGCCACTGGCAGGTCCACGCCCACCGACACCGAATCCTGGTCGTAGTCGGCCGAGGCATAGCCGGTGCGGCTGGTCGAACCATTGGTCGCGTTGCCGGCCACCCAGAAGGTGGGGGCGAACGTCTCGGCCAGGAACGGCAGGCGGTCGGCAGCCTCGCGTGCATCGTTCAGCGCGGTCTGGACGCCGATGGTGCGCTCCACGCCATGAATCTGCCCGGTCAGCAGCGGCAGCGCGGCGGCCACGGTGGCGTTGTCGGCGGCCAGCAGCGAGGCGGTCGAGGCGATGATGCGATCCAGTCCCTCCGTGCGCCCGGACAGCACGCGGTCGTCCAGTGCGGCCACGAGAGCGTCGGCCTGACGCGCACCGTCCTGTACGGACGCCAGCTGCACGCTCGCGGTGGCCGCGCTGGCCGCCGAGGCGCGCGTGAGGTTAGCGGTGACGGTGTCGCCGGTGTAGCTCAGGCTCGCGGTGTAGAAGAAGTCGTTGGCCGCCGCGACCGCATCGAAGGTGCCCGCCACCTGGCCAGCAGTCAGGACGCGCTCGGTCGCGCCCACGGTGTAGGTGGAGGCCGGAGCCTTCAGCAGCAGCGAGCCATCCAGCGTTGCCTTTCCGGTGATGGCCAGCGGATTGCCGATGGTCACGGCCGTGGTGGTGCCTTCGCCGGCGACGAAGCTTCCACCCACGACACCACCCAGCGCCAGCAGCCCGCCAGAACCGCTCAGGGTCAGGTCGCCGCGCAGGTCGCCCTGCAGGCCGAGGAAGCCTTCGGTGACTTCGGTCAGGCCGGTGTACTGGTTGGCACCGGCCAGCGTCAGCGTGCCCGTGCCGGACTTCCGCAGGCCACCGGTGCCGGTGATGGTGTTGGAGAAGGTGGAATCCCCCTCCACCGCTGCGTCGAACAGGCCGATAAACTGGCCCGGCCCCTTGACCGCTGCGCCAGCGTCCACCAGACCCCAGCCATAGGTGGAGTCCACGCCGGCCTCGCCCAGGTCACGGGCGGTGGTCAGCAAGGTCTGCTGCAGGTTGGACGCCGAGAACCACGGGTAGGCTTCCTTGACCAACGCAGCCACGCCGGTGACGGAGGCGGCCGAGAACGAGGTGCCCGCGATGCGGCCCTCGTACATGGTGCCGTTCAGCGCCGGGACCTGGAACAGGCTCGGAGCGACCATACACCACGCGGCGGCATCACCGCAGGCGTTTGCGTAGCTGGCCAGCCCGCTCGCTTCGCCCTTTGCGTCGAGGTCCACGGCGCTGACGGCAAGGAAGCTGCCCGCCTGCTCAGGGAGCACACTCGGCACAAGCGACGTCACGCCGGCGTTGGAATGGGCTTCGTTGCCGGTGGCCACTACGATGAGAGCACCGGCGTCGACCGCAGGGGCGAACGCATAGGCCCACTGGCCAACCTGATATGCGAGTCGGTCCGGGTCCGTCTCGACCTGGCCAATCGAGAAATTGACCACTGAGACGCCGTTCTCGGCAAAGCCGGTCATGGCTGCGCGGGTCGAGATGTTGTCGCAGGCGTCCTTGGCGCACACGCGACCCCAGTAGATCGAGGCATCCGGGGCGACGCCGCCGCTAAAGCCGTCACCGGCCTGACCTGCGATCGTCGCCGAGACCATCGTGCCGTGGCCACGCTTGGCGTTGCTATCGGGCTCCGGCGCGCCACCCTCACCGGTGTGGTCCGTATACGAGGCGACGACTCCGGCCAGCGGCGCGTAGCTGGTGAACTGGTGGGCGTCGTCGGCCACGCCGATGCGGACGCCCTCACCGGTGTAGCCCGCCTCGCGCGCCACGTCGGCACTGGTACCGATCAGCAGGTTGTCGGCCTCGCCGTTGTAGCGGTAGGCGCACGGCAGCGGAGCACCCGGGTTGGTCGCGTTCGAGTCCTCGCAGATCGACGGCGGCGGCGGCGGGGGCGGCGGGG